>JAFSUE010000091.1 GCA_017445435.1 Selenomonadaceae bacterium
ACGATGCTTTTTGAGGAGATTAATCCTGAAAAATTGGACTTGCTGACAATGGTCGGTGACGTTAGAGGTTTCGACAGCCTGTCAGATGAAAAAATTCAAGAAATTCTTGAAACGCTTAGCGTGAAAAGTTTTGATGAATTTATTGAGAAGTTTGACCCCGTCGTCTACTCTTTCTTCAACGCGAACAATCAAAAGGTTATGTACACCTTGAAAAAGCCTGAATCCATTCCCGATGACCTTTTGACGGAAATTCATCTCAATCTGCAAAATGATTTCCTGCGGATGTTGTTGACGCTCGTTGATACGAAACGTTCACAAGGTTTGCTCAACGTCGATTTTAAATTTGAAAATCTCACAGATTTAATTTCGCCGCATAAAATCATTGAAGACATCAAGCAGAATCGTAAAGAGTTACGCTATGTCTATTCGCAGTACGTCCAACTTGAAGACGAAGACCCCAAAAAGTTAGACTTAGGCGACAAGCTTAACGTGATGATGGAAGAAGCCAGCGTCAACTACAATAACGTTATGGCAATGTTACCGCTTGCGATTGAAGATATTAAAACGCGCTTACTTTTGACAAGTGGCGGCGGCGGTGCTGATGCTACACCTTTAGCGCTCGGCGTTTTGACAATGGGCGAACAAGGCGAACTCAAAGTTATTGAAGCGCCGAAGGAAGAAAAATCTACTGCGCTTGTAACTCTCGACGACAAAATTAATGAAGGCTTAATCGAAGTTATCGGCGAAGATTACGTTGCACTCAATGAAGAGAATCACAACGATTATGTCAAGGCGCTTGTCACTCGTACGTTCTGCCCGTTGCCTTCAACTATGGTTAGTGAAGTTGACGTGGCGAAGGAAATTGAAAACTACAACGCCTACTTGCAATTCTACAAACAATCTAAAGATGACTTCATCAAGACTGTTAAACCGCTTATTGAAAAAATTCTTGGCGTTCGTCTTTTCTTTGAACAATATCCTTCAAAACTGCGCGGCATGAAACCGACTTTGTTAATTACGAACATAAGCAACGAAATGATGGCGAAGACGCCGAACATTCCACGCTTGATAACGTACCTTAACACTGTCAACGGCAAAAATAATTTCGACCATACAATTTGGTATGCAATTTTCCCGTCCGTAGCATTTGCGGCTGGCGGCAAAACTAAATTGACGCGTCAAAGATTCAAGGGTAATACAGAGGCAATTAATACCGATGTCAACTCGATTGAATCACTTACCCGCATTCTCGACGTGCTGAAAGATTTCCGCATTCAATGTTTCTTCAGTTTTGCGTCTCACGAAAAGAATACGTTCAACGCTATGGCGACGGAAGGTATTGACAAGTACATTGATAAATCTATATCGTTGACAAGCAGGACGTTCAGCGAATTTGCTATCCCGTGTTTCCCCAACTTTACAATTATTCCTAAAGATAAATCAGGCGTCGTACTTGATACGAAAATGACGCTTGATGAAAATAATCTTGCTGAATTGTCAAAAGCTAAGCAAGATATTATGAAATTGTGGATTGACGGCGTATACGTTGGCGCCGCTTACGTTGCCGCAGGTATCGTTGCCGCTTATCAAGACCCTGAATATTTGAAAATGATTTTCCGTCGTAATGTTGATAACGAATTGCCTGGCGTACGTTTCGACCTTGAGGAAGGCGACAATTCGTTAATGGTTTATACAACGCTTGCTAAAGAAATTACTGGCTTTACCGCGCCGATTAAAGATGAGATTAATAAAAAGTGTTTCGGCTTTGTCTTCTCGTCTGAAAATGCGGTGTTAAACGGTATTCCTATCACCAACATTATGGTTTACAAGACGCGCAATTTGCTTTACGACGAAAATAACGGCGTTTATGAACCGATTTATAAAACGCAAGTTACGACGTACATTCAAAGAATGTTGCGCAATATGAGTAGCGACTTCAAGCAGGATAAAATTATTCGTTTCTTTAGCAGCAATCCTGAATCGCAGTCCAGCAAGTGGCTTGATAAACGCGAAAGACTTAACGCGATTATCGGCACTGGTGACGCGATTGACTATGTTATTGACGAAGAAAACGGCATTTGTACGTTGAACATTACCTTTAATGGCAATGTCAAGAATCTTGAAATTGAAACGAATCGTACAACGTCTTCCAAACACGTTTAATTGAATTAAGAATTAAGAATGAAAAGTTCAAATATTATTGTTAGCAAGAGTATGGATTTTGCTGTAAGGATTGTTAATCTGTACAAATATTTGACGAAAGAAAAATCAGAGTACATTTTATCCAAACAATTATTGCGTAGCGGTACAAGCATCGGCGCTAATGTCAATGAAGCCGTTCGCGCACAATCCACAGCAGATTTTGTTGCTAAAATGCATATTGCACTTAAAGAATCTGGCGAAACTGAATATTGGATTAAGCTTTTAGAAAAAACAGATTACCTGTCTAAAGTTCAAGCCGATAGTATTTTGAAAGATTGTGAAGAGCTTATAAAAATTTTGGTGTCAATCCTCAAAACTAGCAAGGAAAAAAATTTTTAATTCTACATTCTTAATTCTTAATTAAAATTTCGACTGAAAGGAGAAATTTTAATGGGTTTTCGTTTGAAAGTCACTGGCGGAAAAGATATTGAAATGAATGAAAGTATTCTCACCGCCGTGCATTTTATTTCAGATACGCCCGATACTTCAGATGCGCGTTCAACAGATTTAGGCGTCATTTTAAAAATTGTCGGTAGAATAAATTTTTCTCTCGGTGCGCAAATTGCAGATGCTACCGTCGATGTAGCAAGTTGGGCGTTAATGCCTTCGGATCAGGCTGATTGTTATCGTAACGTTCAAGTTCAAGTTGTCAGCGGCGGGCAAATTGTTCGACAGTACACCTACCCCAACGCTTTCGTTATGGACTACTTGGAGGACTTGAACGACGAAGAAGGCGTCGGCACATGGACTTTGCTTTTGAAACAGAAGAAAGATTTAACAGATAAAGTTGAATTGAAAGGCAACTTTGAAGCTTAGGTGGTGAATTAAATGGCATTAGCTTTTAGTACAGCAGATCCCGAAATTACGCTTGAAGAGGAAAGCGCAAAAAAGATTATCTTTAAAGTTGAAATTCCGCCCGACAGTCGCGCACGTACAAAAGACGTTGGCGTAACTTTAACGCTTGTCGGAAAAATTTTAGCTGATACGGCGTCTGCAGGCAATGCGGCTGATAGTACCGCGAAAATTATGGCATGGTCCGTTGTACCGTCCGAAAAGAAAGAGGCTTATCGTAGTGTTAAAGTCAAAGTTAAAAGCGGCGGTATTGTCACGCGCCAATATGAACTGCCCAACGCTTTTATCGTCGACTACTCCGAAGACTTTGACAACGCTGACGGCATTGGTGAATTTACGCTTACACTTAAGCAAATGAAAAATAAACTTGCTGACGTTAAAGTTACAGGCGGATTTTCTGAATAAGAATTTTTAACCGATTACTTGGACGGCTGAACTTTAACGTTAGCCGTCTTTTCTTGTAGGAATTTGAAATTTATGAATTACTACGAAATTTTAGGCGTAAATCGTGATGCTACAGTTCAAGAAATTAAAAAAGCTTATAAAAAATTAGCTAAACAGTGGCATCCCGATTTAAACCGGGATAATATAAAAGTCGCCGAAGAAAAAATGAAAGAGATTAACGTTGCGTATTCGACTCTTTCAGATGAAGTTGCAAGGATTGACTACAACAAA
This sequence comes from Selenomonadaceae bacterium, assembly GCA_017445435.1. Lineage (GTDB taxonomy): Bacteria > Bacillota > Negativicutes > Selenomonadales > Selenomonadaceae > Quinella. The sequence goes on from JAFSUE010000091.1 coordinate 3,730, forward strand.
AAACTTGACTCTGAAGCAAAAACTTCCGCGAAAACTGATTCATCGACGCAACGTCAAACAGGCGGCACTTCTCGACCTTCACAGCAAAAAACTTCTGCTGGCAATTCTTCAGGTAAGGTTGACTTCAATAACATTCATAACAGTTTTGAAAGTTTTTTCGGCTTTAATCCAAAAACTCACGAAGTGACTAACGAAGACAAGCTGAATACTTTCACCAGTGATAAGAAAAAGAAAAATCCACTTGATACGACGGATTTTTTTGAAAAGTTTATGGGCTTTAAAGTTAAATGACACGATTTGATTTATACACGGCTTTAATCGGAATATGCGGCGTACTTTTTTCGCTGACAATCTTTATTGGCGTACTGCCGCCATTTGTAAAAATTCCATTGATAATTTTCGGCGTGGTTGTCTTCATACATTCCGCCTATACTTTGTATCGCTCCTTGACGGATGATAAATTTTTGGAAGTTGAATCAGCGCTAAGAAATTCAACGTCAAATACAATCAGCACAATTTCTTTGCTGAACAAAAACGGCGATATTATTTTTTCATGGGAACTTTATGGCAGAACGTCCGCAGTTATCGGAAAAGACGTTGGCGAAAATTTTGTTGACATTGACTTGGGAAAAAATCCCTACGCGTCAATGGTTGATGTCGAACACGCCGTTTTAAATTACGCTGACGGAAACTGGTATGTTGAAGACCTCGACAGTCAAAATGGTATCTCCATAAAAAAAATAGGGCAGGAAAAAGTTTACAAGTTGAGTTCACTTCAGCCGTGTAAATTAGATTTCGGCGATATTATTTTTATTGGTATGTGTCAACTTAAATTAAGCTAGGAAGGAAATTTTATGAACGGTTTAATTCGCTGTCAAAATGGTCATCTTTTCAGCTCGCGGCGCTATGGCACAATTTGCCCGTACTGTAATCTTGAGACGGCGAAACCTGAAAAAAAGGAAGTTCCCGTTAATGATGACGACGCCATTGAGCAACTTTTAATGACGGCTGTTCGTCCTGTTTGCGGCTGGATTGTCTGCATTGAAGGTCCGCGCAGAGGTAAAGACTACAAAATTCATGAAGGCAAAAATTTTGTCGGTCGCGCTGATGATATGGACATTCAAATTTTGGGTGACAACGGTATTTCGCGTCGCAATCACGCCGTTTTAGTTTACGACCCCAAAAGGCACGAAACAGTTTTGTTGCCAGGCGATTCAAATGGGATTGTCTATCACAATGACGCCGCCTTGTATGCGCCAGTTGTCTTGAGCGTCTATGACGTTATCGAATTGGGCAAAAGTAAATTTTTATTTATACCGTTTTGCGGAGATCATTTTCGTTGGGAAGATTTGCCGACGAAAGAAGATAAACCCTCCTTGCAATTCGGAAAGGAAACTGTTTGATGTCAATCGATATTGTTGTAGCCGCCCTTTTATTGTTGTGTATGGTTATCCTACACATTTTGCGGTTGAGACGATTAGACCCGCTTAAAAGATTTTCTGGCGATGAATACGAACTTGGCGCGGCGTCAACTTTAGGTACGCGAACTATTCAGCAAGATTATTTTGGCGTGCAAAATAATAACGGCGTCTTATTGATGTTAATGGCTGACGGCATAAGAGAAAACGGCGAAATTGCCGCTAAGTTGGCGGTGGATACTTTCAAAGATTTATTTGACGACCAAAACGCCATTAATAAGCCGCAATATTTTTTTAAGCGTGCCGCTAATTCGACTCAACAGAAAATTAATAATACGTTGGAAGAAAGGCAAGGCGAAACGTCAATAGCCGCAGTGATTGTGAAAGGCAATCATCTTTTTTATTCGCTAATTGGCAACTGTCGCGTTACCGTCTTTCGCGGTGATGATTTAATTCCCGTGTCCGAAGGGCAAACGCTTGACGTACTTGCAAAACATCGCTATGAGGAAGGGCGCATTACAAAACAGGAAACACTTTCATTGCTGGACAAACACAGGCGCTATAATGTTCTCGGTCAAGATTCATTTCAAGATATTGAAATTTTTAGCAAGCCGCTTTCACTTAAAAATAATGATATGATAGTTTTGATGAGCGAAGGCGTTTTCAATACTTTGCGCTGGGTTGAGATTGAGGAGGTACTGTCAAGAAAAAATCCCGTTCAAACTTTGGCTGATGACATAATCGATATGGTGAACAATTCGCCAATGGTCGACAAAGATAACGCGTCGATTTTAATTTGTCGTCGCAAGTGAGGATTATACAATGAGAAAATCCAACAGCATTTTCAAAACGGCGTTTGTATCAGAATCTGGCGCGGAACTTACCAACAAAGATTATTTTGCCTACGTTGAATTTGACGATTACGCCTGCTACGTTTTGGCGTCTGGGATAACTGACTTTGAAACTTCGGAAGCCGCGAAGGAAGCAGTTGAACACTTGCTTTTAAGTTTTGAAGAACATCCTAGTATGTCTAGCGGTACGCTCAAGCGGTACATGAAGGAAACGAATGAAAGATTGTTAAATAGCAGTCACGCGCAAAGGTTGAAAGCGTCCGTCATTATGGTTGTGACTGACTATGAAAAATTTCGGTACGTGGCGGCTGGCAATGTTCGCTTGAGAATGTACAGGAAAGGGCGCTTTTTAATTGGTTCGTCCGATATGTCGCTTGCTGATGATTTGATTAAAAAGGGCGAAAGTGAAACGCCGCTTGACCGTCACGAAGAACGGCATAATTTGTATGCGTATCTCGGCAAAAAAGAAATGTTTAAACCATTCGTGTCTAAATCCTACAAGTTAGATGACGCGGATATAATCTCAATTTATACGCAGGGATTGTGGGAACACGTCGACTCACAGGAAATTGACGAAATTTTTGCTGACGCCTCCGACGACCCTAAAGAATCTGTTGACCTTTTGGAAGACGTTTTACTTTCGCGTCAACCGCCGAATTTGAAAAGCTATACTATTGTTGCCATATTTGTCAATAAAATTTATCGTGACCCTGACCGTGAACGTAAACGCCAACGCTACATAAAAATTGCGCTTATTATTCTTGTTATTCTTTTGATTATCGGAATTATTTGGTATATTTTCAATAGAATTCGCCAAGATAAAATTGAAGAAATGCAAACTTATATGGAAAGAACGCAGACCTTTATGGATCAAGAAAATTTCAAGCGTGCTATGGAAAATGCGCAAAAAGCGTTGCCTTTGGCTAGAGAATTAAAACTGGCAGACGAAGAAGAAAGTATCACTGACGATCTGCTGATATTGGATGCGGTTACACAAGCCAATGATTTTTTTGATAAAGGCAACTACACTTCCGCTTACGAATACTATGTTAAGGCGTTGAATTATTCTTCCATTACAGATAAAGTTATGCGTGATTTCGTTCAACATAGAGTCAGCGTTCTTGAAAGCCAACTGAATCTGGAACAATTTATGCAGTTGGGCGATTATGTTTTACAACAGGAATATTTTGATGAAGCGGAGGCAATGTACCGCAGAGCTGCTAATTTGGCATCGACAATTCACGATAAAGATGGATTTGATAAAGCAATGAATGCTATTGCAGGTATTTACGCTAAAAAAGCGGAATTGCGTAAAGACGCTGAAGACAAGTTAGATAAGAAAAGACAAGATTTAGATCAAAAGTTGGAACAGCAACGACAAACTGCCTTAACTGATGCGCTTAAAAAAGGTGACGACTTATTGGCGGCTGGCGATATTGACGGCGCACAAAAAGCATATCTTGACGCAAGAAATTTAGCTAACAATCCTGCTGAATTACCCCAAATTAACGCGGCATTGGGTCAAGTATCTCAAGCGCGTGAGAAAAAAGAATTGGAAGAAACGACTTCTGCAGATGAGCGCAAAAAAGAATTTGCTGAAGCGACAGACACTGAAACTAAAGGCGATGAATCTTTTGCCGCTGGCGATTATCCAGCCGCGCAGATGTATTACTTGACGGCGATTGAAAAATTTAACGCATTGGTTGAGATGGACAAAGTAAAAAGTATTCAAGAAAAATTCAACTTAGCGCGAACTAAAAGTTTTGAATCACGCGGAACAAAAGTTGAGGCTGAAGATACTGAACAAAGAGCCCGTAACTTTTACGCTGATAAAAATTATGAAGAGGCGAAGGCGGCTGCTACTAAAGCTAAGGAACTTTATGAAAAACTCGGTATGAAATTAAAAGTTCAAGATATGGACGTTTTGCTGGAACAAATTACGACGGACGCGCAAATTGCCGCTGCATTAAAGTAGGTCTGCTATGGAACAAAAAAAATATTATGAACACGACTTGAAGAAAATGACTGTTTATCAGTTGCAGGAAATTGCGCGGCGTGAAAAAATTATTCCTGCGGTTGCCAATCGCTTGGATAAGGAACTTTTGATTGAAACTATTTTGTGGTATCGCGGCGCCGAACAAGCTTTGCTGATAAATGATTATCGCGCAGAAGATTATCAGCGCTTGGAAAATGCTTTTGCGCAAATAACTTTTCAACCGCAATTAAATAATTTGCAGTGTACGGCTGACATTGTCGTTTGGCAGGGGCTTGCCGTAAATTTTTATGACAACATCACAATAAATTACACGCCGCAACTTATCGGCACTAATGCGTTCATTGTCGATAATGGCGGCAATTTATGCTGTACTTTTAATGTTGAAGAAAAAGTTCACGATAAAAATTTTCTTTACCTTAGAAAAAATCGTAACTTCCCCTGCCGCGAATCGACGATTAAAAATTATTTTTTGGTACTTTTGGAGCGCGTTTATTCCGAGCAATTTTTCAATTTTTACAATGGCAAAATTCCATTCGTGCAGGAAAATATTCCCGCGTACTGTCTGCAACTTTTAAATTTTCAAGTTAATGAGCCAAATATTTTAAAAATGCCCGTTGCTATCGATTTCGGTACGTCAAGCACTACGGCGGGCGTTTTAGATTTTTCAGCTAAAGTTGACTTGGCGAAGTTCAACGCTGAAAAAATTCGACACGCCATTTTCTACGACAATGATGACAATGAAGTTAATTTAATTCCCACGATTATAGGTGTTAAATCGCTGGAAAATCCCGATAATCCCGAATACGTTTTTGGCTACGACGCTATAAATTTGTCGAAGTACATGGACGAAGGCTATACGATTTTGTACGACGTAAAGCGCTGGATTGCCGATTATGACAGGGAAGAAGAATTGACGGATAATTTGGGGCGTCGTGCCTTCATCAGTCGGAAAAAAATTTTGCGGGAATTTTTTATATACATAATTTATTCGCTGGAAGATTATATCAAAGGGCGCGTCCGTAGCGTTCACATTTCTGGACCAGTCAAGCAGAAGGGCAAATTTCAGCGAATGTTCCAAGAAATTTTGTCTGACTACGCCGTTGAAAAAAATGAAATGATTGATGAAAGCGTCGCCGTACTTTACAACACGATAAGCGAATTTATTGAAAGTAAAACTATTCGCAACCGCCAAAAGTATAGCGCACTTGTTATCGACTGCGGCGGCGGCACGACGGATATTTCATCTTGCAATTTTTCTGTTGACGATAACCGCGTTGCTTATTCGATTGACATTGAGACAGGCTACGAAAACGGTAGCACCGATTTTGGCGGAAATAATTTGACGTACAGAATTTTGCAGGCGTTGAAGTTGAAAATTGTTGAAACTCTTTGCAACCAATATTTAAATCGCAGTCCGATTGTAAAGGCGCGGCGCGATTTTTACGGCGAAAAAGATTCTTTCGACCAAAAAACTTTTATGAAGGCGTCCGCAATTCCTACGCTGAAAAATTTGTTGAAAAATTTTAGCTTAGGCGTTTTCCGATACATTGACGAACACGGCGTCGCGGCAGTTTACAAAGATTTTGAGGCGGCGTATATGCAGGCGGAAGAAATTTTGCCGACGCGCTATAAAGATTGGGAAACGCGCAACCGCAATGATTATTTCCGCGTCCGCAACAATTATTATTTTTTGTTTATGCTTGCTGAAGAGATAAAGCAAAATTTTTTCCAAAACTATGGAATTCTGCGCGTACTGTTGACTGTTGAAGGCAACCGCGATAAGCCCGATCGAAATTGGGAACTTAACCGCCAATATGAAAGTTTTGACGAAGACACAATTAAAATTCCGCTCGACAAATGGAAGTTGACGTTAAAAAATTCTAATGGGCTGACTTTGATAAAATATTTGCCAGATATTTCTTTCAACGTCTTTGAAGTTGAACCGCTCCTCGACCCTGACATTTACAACATCATTCGCCAACTTTTAGATCCAATTTATGAAAGCGGAGAAATTGAAGACTATAGCTTAATTAAGTTAAGCGGACAATCTTGCAAAATTGAACTGTTCCGCACCGCGTTAAAAGAATTTGTTCCTGGCAAATTGATTAAATCTAAGCAAAAAATTGATTCGCTTGCCGATAAAAATGAATTGAAAATGTCTTGTATCGACGGCGCTTTAAAATATTTGCGCGATAAAAAATTTGGTTACGCTGACATTAAAATTAAAAATCGTCGTCCGCATTTGCCGTACCTTTTAACTGGCTTTACTCACAACGGAAAAGAAGTTGCGCTGATTGATGATAATCAGGATAAAGATCGTGGCGTACTTTCGCGAAATATCGAAGATTTGACGCTGACTGTTTATCTTAAAGATAATGATAAAAATTTGCGCCAAGAAATTATTTTTGAGTGTATGCTCGATGAATTTCAAGAAATGCGGCAGGAAGAAATTGAAAAACTTTTCGGCGAAAATATTCCGCAAGATGAAACTGATACGATTGTCAACGGCGAAGTGAAATTTTTTGTACGTGCAGAGCCGCTCGATTGGGGATTTGTTATTATTCCTGTCTATCGCGCTGATGAATCGCTTTTCGTCGGTAAAGAAAAATTTTTTAACTTTGAAAATGATAATTGGATTAAAAACTTTTTTGACGGGTTAAAGTGATGTTTAAAAAAATTTTTGCTTTGTTGCTGACTTTTTTGTTGGCAACAAATTTTTTATCGGTAAATGCCAAAACTAAGGAAGAAAAAGCCGCTGAAAAACAAGCTAACAAAGAATTTGAACTTCAGCAGAAACGCGAAAAAGAATTAGCTAAAATCGCGCGTCGAACAAACATTTTAAAAGTTGAAGAATGGGCGAATAATGGCGACGTTCAAGCGCAAATGATTTTATCTTACGCATATTCGACAGGGCAACGCGTCGACAGAGATAAAAAAATTGCCAAAGAATGGCAAGATAAAGTTTCGGCAACTAACAAAGATTTAGCTGAAAATTTTATTCCGCTTGAGTATTTCGGCAGAAAAATAAAACTTCCGCGTCTTTACGGTTTAGCGGCAAGTCGTTCACAAATTGGGCTGTACGTCGACCAAAATTTTGATGACGCTTTACGTTGGGCGGAACTTGGCGCGTCGGAATTTGACACGCTTTCTTTTGCAATTATCGGCGTGGCTTATTACACTGGGCGCGGTTATCGCCAAGATTTTAAAAAAGCTATCGAATTTCTTAAAAAAGCTAGCGATGAACCGATTGCGTTAAATCTTTTAAGTGACGCTTACGCGAAGGGCAACGGCGTCGACCAAGATTTAGAAAAAAGTAAATTTTACGCTGATTATTTAAATTCTATCGTTCAGCCGAAAATTGATAAACAACGTGAAAAAAATCAAGAAAAAATTGATAAACAGCACGAAAAAGAATCTAAAAATGCAAAAACTTCAGCTGATGATAAAAAGTCCACTGATGACAAGAAAAATTCAGCTGATGATAAAAAATCCAATGATGACAAGAAAAATTCAACTGATGATAAAAAATCCACTGATGACAAGAAAAATTCAACTGATGATAAAAAGTCCACTGATGACAAGAAAAATTCAACTGATGATAAAAAATCTACTGACGATAAAAATTCTGAAAAAAATTCGGAGGCTAAATAATGGGAATTTTTGACAGCGATTTTGATATTGAAGATTATATTTTAAAAAGAATTCCTGAACTTGCAAATTTGGAGGAACGCGACCTTTTTAAAGCGATTATAAGCGGTTCGACCGTTTCGCTTTACAATCACATCAAAGACGAATATTCCGCGCTGGAAAAAAGAATTTTCGACGAAGCGCCAAAAGCTCTGCGTATGCCAGATTTATTTATTTGCGTCATTGATTCTGAAAAATATGATATGACCGATTTAAATATGCTTCCGATTTTTCCCGAAGATTTACGCGAAAAAAAAGTTGACGCCGCCGAAATGATTCATGCCGTTGCAAATAATCAAGAATTTTATCTTTATACTTGCATGATTAAGGCTGATTATCTCGATTTGAAAAAATTGATGGCGACGCCGCGCAGATTTAAAGGCGTTATCGAAAATGAATTTGGCGAAACGCCCGCAGAATTTATCGTCAAGCCCAATGAAAAATATTTAAAAAAAGTTGAGGAACTTTACGACATTGCAAAATTAAATTTCCTGCCGTGGCGCAGTGTAAATGCCGCGTACCTTTACAAACTTTTCGACGTTTATGTTGTGTCTATTGAGCATTGGGACGACCAATTAGAAGTTCGCAAGGTTACGACGGAATTTGACGAATTTAGCGAAAAGATTTTGTATAAGCCGTTGCCGATTTGGAATATTTGGGAAACGACGATTAAAGCAAATTCGTATCCTCAACCTGCCGTCGACAGAAAATATTTTGAGCATTATTTGTACAAAAAGCAATTCAACGAAGGACACGAATATTTATTGAAACGTTCCGATTTCGTCATAAGAAATATTTCACGCAGAGACGGCGACGTTTATATAATTTGTGATAGCGATTCGCCCAATGACTGGGATTTTTACGAATTTTTTCCCGCGCCTGAACAAAAAAAATACGAAAATATTTTGCTTAGCAACGCGCAAGATGAAAGTTTTTCAAGAAATATGATTGAATATTTTGGGCAACGCATTAAAACGCGGACGGAGCTTGTACGGTTTTTTAATTCGTTTGAGTGCCGCGAATTTTTAACTTTTGTCGACGCAAAAATTAAAGGTAAGCCGCGCAAAATTGAAACGTATTCTATGGAAAGTTTTATTGATTATGAGTACCGAACTGGCGATAGACCGCAAAGTTTAGAATTTTCTTTTAGACCTGCTGACGAAGATTTTTATTTAAATCGCGATATTATGAGCTTTTTAATGACTGAAATTCAACATTTCTTTCCAGAATATCAATGCGTCGGAAAGCTTGTTTGAATTAAGAATTAAGAATGTAGAATTAAGAATTTGAAAATTCCATTGAAAGGGGATTTTTTTTTGAATTTTATTTGGGATATTGTTTTGCAAGCCGCGCAGGACGATTTTGAATCGCAAAAATTATTTTTTCAGCCAGCGGAAAGTTTTAGCCCATATTACGAACATTCTTTCAAAAATATCAATCAGCGGCACGTTGACGATACGAATGTTGAAATAAATCCGCTTTACAGATTTTCGCCGATTTTTGAATATTTGTTGCACCCAGATGTTAAAGATTTGATTTTCGCCGACCAAAAAAATTTTATCCGTTATTATTTCGATTTGCTGACGCATATTTTGGCGGAAATTGATTTGTGTCACGGAATGACGCGGCGCGAATTTTATATCAGAAAAATTCGCCATGAAGTTTTGGACGGAATTTTTGGCGAAATTGCGCGTGAAGGTATGTTGCAAATGAAAAAGGATAAACAGCTTGCCGTTGCTGAAGAACTTTTATGCGTTATGGAAGTCGGCTCAAGCGTAAATTCTTTTTGCCACATTATGAAACAAATTTTCGACGGCTGCATAATTTATCAAAGTCGCGCTCATCCGCAAAAATTGTACGTTTATATCGGCAAAGAGCGTGACGAACAATTACAAAAAGAATGGCGTATGATTCGTGAAACTTTTTTGCCGATTGACATTGAAGTCCGCGATTTTTGGGCGAATCATTTCGGAATTATGGGAATTGATGTCACGATGTTTGCTGATAAAATCGCTATTTTTTAAAAACTTTTTCAAGCCTTCGGGCTTATTTTTTTGCAGGAAAGTTTATAATTCTATTGAAAAATTTGTCGCGTTGGTTTTAATGGACGTAAACTTTGAGCTAGGCGATTGTTGTTAAAGTTAAAAAAATTTTGGCTGTAATTTATATTGAACGTAATGATAGAACAAGAATTATATCTACCCGACTTGCTGAAAAATTTGCAACAGGCAAGCTAAAAAATTATCTCCTATGAAAAAATTTTGTCGAAGATTTTTTTATGGCATAATAAAAAAATTTTAGGGTTGGAATTTATGTCAAAAAGCAAAATCCAATGGATAGATTTTGTAAAAGGTTTACAATTTTATCACAACGATTTAATTAATTTTGATTTAACATTTTGCAAAGTAAATCCCTGAAAATAGCTTTTAGCGGGTAGCCAGTAGCTTGTAAAATTTTTCATTACGCATTACGCATTAAGCATTACGCATTAATTTAAATTTGTCCAAAATTTCGCCGTCGACGGTCTGACAAGTCAACGCTAAACTTTCCGCGCTAACGTCAAGCGTAATGTACGATTCAGGCTCGGTATTAAGATTCGGCGCCGTCACGTCATCAATCTGTGAATTTCTTTCAACATATTTTTGATCGCCCGACCTGCCGCAGAGAATGTACAAAGTTCCCCGCGCAGATTTTTTTTGCTGAAAAATTTTCCCGCGATTTCTGTACGTGTGCAAATGCCCCGTGAAAACTACGTCAATTTCTAGTTCGTCGAAAAGCGGCATAAAAATTTCTGCAATGTCGTTAAAATTATCCGCCGTGTAGTCATAAATATCTTTGTGCATTAAAACAATTTTCCAGCGCCTATTAGTATTTGCCGCGTCACGCCGTAGCCAGTAATTTTGTTCGTCCTGCAAATTTTTTGTGAACATATCCAGTTCCAAAAATTGCGTATTCAGTACGAAAAAATGCGCCGCTCCGTAGTCGAAGGAATAAAAATAACCGCCGAAATTTTTAACGCCATTCGACGGCAAATTAAATTGGTGGAGATAATCGACGGGCAAATAATTCAGCCAATCTAAATTGTAGCATTCGTGATTTCCCATGACTGGCGCGAAAATTCTTTCAGACAAAACAAAAGCGGCGGCAAGATACCACGCCCGCCATTGGTACGCCGCCTGCCCATTGTCGACTAAATCGCCGATAACCGTGAAAAGTTCCGCGTCAGGATATTTTTTTGCCGCAGTGTCAGCAACTTTTTGCCACACGTCGTAGTTGACGCATTGCGAATCGCTGAAAATTAACATCTGAAAATTTCCGTAGCCAGCAGTACGCAAATTTTGCCAACTAGTCGCGGAATTTTCGGCAATTATTCTGAAACGGTACAAACTTTCGGGCTTGAGATTTTCCAACGTGCAAGTGTAAATGTAAATAGTCGCGTCGTCCTGCTGAAAAATTTCAAAGGTTGCCGCGCAGAAGTTAGCGCCGTCGCCAATAAGTTGATATTCAATTTGTACGCCGTTCAATTCTTCGTCGGACTGCCACATTATGACGCGGGCAGTACGTGAATCTTTCGTGACGATTTGCCGCAAAAATTTTACTTGCCGTAGCGGTTTATAGCCGTCCTGCGGTTCATGCAAATTTTCATAACGTGCCGCCTCCGCCAATTTTGGAAAGTACGCGCCAAGTCCTAAGCTCAACAAAATTTTTATGAACAATCGACGGCTCAAAATTTTTTCTCCTTTTAGTCAGTAGTTAGTAGTAAAAAATCCTATCTCCTACACCCTACGTCCTAATTTCAATCATCATTGCTAACGAAGTCGCCCAATTCATTTATAAAATCTTCGTGTTCTTCACCGATACAAGAAAAATTTATTCGTCGCAAATTTTTAGCATCTTTAAGCCGTTCAATTTCAATCAGCACATAATTTTCTGGCAAAGCGTCAGGAAATTTTTCCGCCCACTCAATAAAAACAATTCCTTCAGGAAAATCTGTATATTCATAAAAGCCAATGTCTTCCAGTTCATCTTCATTTTCAATGCGGTACAAGTCAAAGTGAACTATTGGGCAAAATCCTTCGTAAATATTCATCAAATTGAAAGTCGGGCTGGTAACTTCACCTTGTACGCCCAACGTCCGCGCCATACTTTGCACGAATAAAGTTTTGCCAACGCCTAAATCGCCTTCAAGACAAATCACCGTACCTTCACGAACGCGTTTAGCAACTTTTTCCGCCAATTTTACCGTCCCGTATGGGGACTGTGTTATATGAGTAAACATTTTCGCCTTTCCTTCATCAAAAATTTTGCATACTATATCACATTCCGCTAAAAGTTGAAAGTAATTTATCAGCGCGAAAAATTTTTAATCGGCGAAAGTAAAAAGTTTTTGTAGCCGTTGCAAGTCAATCGTCGTTAAATGCGAAAGGTCATTTCTTGCATGGTACGCCAATTCTAAAAGTTCCCAATCTGCAGGGTTGAATAAAAAGTGATTGCCGCCGTAAAAGTGCAAGTGCCGCAGTTCCATATCCCAAGGATCATTTAAAATTTTTCCAAATTCATCTTTGACTGGCAGAATATGTTTGAGACGCGAAAAATTTTTCTCAATGAATTGACCGCGTAATTGTTCAAGCGTCGGCAGTAGGAATTGCGCTTGACACTCCCAAACTGCGCGGGAAAAAATTCTGTTGTCGAAGTTCGGAACAATTTTTTTAACAAAGTCAATGCCGTCGGTAAAAAGTTCAACCGTCGCTAAATTTTTTGCAAGTATCGCCGATTGTCCAGAAAGTTTTGCCGCTAGAGTTGACGTATAAAGTTTTTCCTGCGTCGTGAGTTTGGAATTTTCTAGCAAGTTTATTGCAAAAAATTGTACGTCGTACGGCGTAAGATAATCTGAAAGGCGCGTTAAACTTGGTGAGGGGTTATCTTCACAAGTCACGAAAATTATTGAGCCAGTTGAGTTTGCGGAATTTTTATTGAAGTCAACAACTGCCGAAGTTAGCCAGTTGACTTTGCGTCTAAGCTTGACGATGACCGCGTAGCCGCCGAAAGTATTTTGTGCCGCCAAATCTGCAAGCGGTGAATCTTTCGTGAAGTCGCGCAGGAAATTTGACGCAAATTTTTCAGTCAACGCCGTTACAAAGTCTTCAGCGTCGCCCTTTTCGTCGTAGTCAAAAATTTCTACATTCAATGAAACGTGACGCCGTGAAATTTTATAAACAAGCATTTGTACAAAACCTTCAAGGTCAACTTTTGGCAAGTGAGCGGCGGCGGCGCAATGTTTATCGACGGCATCAGCGGCAGTGTTTGTAAAGCGGCGGGCGCCTGGTACCATTCGCCACCATGATGAAAGTTCGTCATTGTCAAGCGGTTGTAATTTATCAAAATCAATTTTATTTTCGTTCGTCGCTGAATTTAAAAGGGATATTCGCGAATTAATTTTTGCCATACTAAGTAATAACCTCCTAGAGATAATGAGTAATTAGGAATGCGTAATGAGGAATGATAACGTCTTCATTACTCATTACGCATTAAGCATTACTAATTAAAAATTATTCTTTGTCGCCCAACGTACCGTAAGAGTCAAGCTTTTTATTAGCCTCCTCAACCGTACCCATCATATGCCAAAAAGCATAACGATTAAATTCAAATTTGCCGTCCGCCCTGCGCAAAATGTTAAGCGTAACCATTTCGTCAAGCAACGATAAAAGTTCAGCGTCAGAAAGTTTACCAATCTTTTCAACGCCGCACATTAAGCAGTAGTCTTTAATATCGTTGAGACTTACGCCGACTGGACGCCCATTTTCATAGTACGCCATTGCAACGGCAAGCGCCAAAATTTCATAATAATTATCATCGTCAAGGCAAAGTGTAATTTGAAATTTCTGCCGAATCTCTTCTTGAAATTCGCGGTTGCCGAGTACGTTTTTCAAATATTCATCGTCGAGAGTGTACGGCGGATTTTTCACCACGTCAAAATTCTGCTTAGTGTAGTTAGCGCCGACAGCGTCAACCAACATTTTACAGTAATACTGAATCGAGCCAGGATAATAATTTGTACGGCTGAAAATCGCGCTGATTAAACTTTCATCAGAAATTCTAAAACCGAGCCAACTCATTGGCTTAACTAAAAGTTCCATTGCGTCCGACGGCTTGAAAGGCAAAACTGAAATGTGATTCAAGTTGCCGAAACTGGAATTTTGTTCAAACCTTATAACTTTGTGCAAGCCAGCCAATACGAATTTGAATTGACCGTTGAAACTTACAAGCAGTTCGCGCAGTACGTTTATTGCCGTTTCGCAATCTTTATCGCTTAAAAACGTGTCGCTTTCGTCCATAAGCAGTAAAAGTTTTTTCGGCTTGTCAATGCCGCCGAATTGCCCATTGAGAAGTTTACGCATTTTGAAGGAAAATTCTTCCCAATTCTGCGCGTCGCCGATAAGTTTAGCGTTGGAAAGTTCATAAACAATTTTTTTCAGCGTCTGTTCACTGTTCAAATTTTTCAAGTCAATGAAGAAGGCGTAGCTAAGCTGACGTGGATTATTTTCAATGTTGCGTACCTGCCGCAGTAAAGCAGATTTGCCGAGTTGCCGTCCGCCGTAGACAAAGACAGGTCCCGACATATCGCGAATTTGATCGAGTTCCTCCGACCGTCCAATAAACATTTCAGGAGGAACTACGCCGCCAGTTGTATAAGGTTGAACGCGGGCAAATGGTAATGCCGTTTGCAACATACGCTTGCCACGCGTCGCCTTGTCGAAGTTTGCAAGGTAAAGCGCCATAACTTTATCCAGCACGAGAATATTTTTTAAATTCGTCGTCAACTTCATAATTCGCGCTAAACTGCGGCGTTCAGGCAACGTCATTGAAATATCCAGCAGACAAATTGCGCCACGATCAACCGTCATTTCGCCAAGAACTTGTGCAATGTTATCGTAGCGGCGGTTAGCGCCTAAGTAAATGACTTCAAGTCCCTTGCTGTAAATTTCCGTGCCGAAAACTGCGAAGGGATGCGGGTAACTTTCACGCGCTTTAATCGGTTCATCAAAAGTTATCGTGTAGGATTTTTGATTGAGCGTATCAAAATTTTTCGCCGTGATTCTTCCGCCAGCGTAGCCAAGATGACTTAAAATTTCAATGACGGCAGATTCAATCGCGTTATTTTGCCCAGAGTGAAGACCTTGCCAGCCGTGCAGGAAGTCAACGGCGTCTTGCTTTTCACGATTCATCTTGCTGTGAAGACGCTGTTTAAACGCGCCTTCAACCGAGCCGTTAGCGCTGTTAATTGCGCGGTAAAGCGTTTCGTAGTCATTCAAAAAATTTTCCAGCGTCGAAAGGTCGTAACCTGTCACGTCAAGTTCAGTTAAAAGGTTGCCGCCTTCCGTTTCAAGCCGATTCATATAATCTTCGGCAACGGTCAAGTTCATCAACTCAATTTGACGGCGAATGTTGGCAAGTATTGGGTAGCGCGTATCAAGCGTTTCACCTTCATTTAAA
Organism: Selenomonadaceae bacterium; assembly: GCA_017445435.1. Classification (GTDB taxonomy): domain Bacteria; phylum Bacillota; class Negativicutes; order Selenomonadales; family Selenomonadaceae; genus Quinella. The sequence goes on from JAFSUE010000091.1 coordinate 19,176, forward strand.
TTTTTCTCCAGCTTTTCTTCCAACTTATTCAGCCGCTTAGTAAGTGCCGTTTTCTGCGGAATGGAAGTTTTATTGATTGACGCGTTGCAAGCGTTGATGAAACGTTGGAACAAGCCAGCGTTTTTAGTCTGCATAAAATGTTTTCGCGCCTCAACGACGGCGTCAATATAAAATTCAATTTTTTCTTGGTCAGTGATTCGCGAATAGTTACGCGCCAATTCTAAATCGCTTAAAAATTCGGTGTAGACGCGGTCAATTTGCCTGTCAACTTGCCTATCAAGTCCGCTAATTTTACGTTTAATTTCTTCGTCGGGAATGTTCAACTGCGGCAGATAAAATTTTGCAAGGTGCTGTAAAATTCCGCAGTCATAATTTCTAAGCGACGCTTCATAAGCACTTTTCAAGGCGTCAGAAAAAGTTTTCGACTTCATTTCCGATTCAAAGTTCATCACGCGATTTTTCAGCGAAAATTCCTCAACGCCAAATGAATTTATCGTCGGCAAACCGTTTTCAATCTCAATGTAATTTGCCGTTAAAATGCAATCGCGATAAGTCAACGTGACATTTTCACCATTGATTCTGCGTTCAAGATTTTCCACGAAGATTTTAAAAATAATTTGTCCGAGATTAACTTTTTTATCAGCACGCGCCATTTGCTTTTTCAAGTCAGCTAAACTTTCAAGCGCTCTTTCGACTGGTGCGGACGGCTTGCCAGAAGTCGACGATTCACTAAGATTTTTTTTCGCGTAAACGTAATTAACTAGCGCCGTCAAACACTGTTTCATAACGCCCGTGACACGTTTGCGCTTAGGACCTTTGAACGGTTCACGTTCTTTGCGTACAAGTTGAACTTGTGGATTGTTCCAGACTTTGTCTAAGAATTCATCAATTTTCTTTTCAGAAAAAATTTCTTCGTGAATCTGCACGGCAATCTCCGCCATAAGTGCGCTTAAGTCTGTGTCTTCAAACTGGCGGCAAAAATCTAAAATTTCTTCCGAGCTAAAATCGTTGACGCTCAAATATTTGCGCAAAAGTCCATTGTTGCTAAAAATTTGCTGAATTAAATCTTTAACGCGGCGGTGATTAACATCTGAATGTAAAAGGCTGTCAGAAATATTTTTCGCCGTCTCAATTTGTACAAGCGCTTGCTGAAAATTATCTTCGCTACTGCTACCTTCGCCGACAAGACAATCTGCAAAGGCGCGGTGCGTTTTTTCCGTGAAGTTATTGAAAAGGCTAATTAAATTTTTCGCGGCAGGAAAATTTTTCAGCGCGGCGTTAGATTTATCTTCATTGAGTTGACGCCACGATTTTTGAATTTGATAACTGGTAGGGTCAGGCGGTGCGAAAAATCCTTTAATCAACGCGGCAAGGTTAAGGTAATCGAAAGTTTTTCCAACGTTCGCTTTTGGAATTTCAACAGTGTTTGTCCAAAATGCAAATGGGTCAATGTGCCGCGCAGTTGAACTTGTCAAGGGATCGTTGATGATAAAGCCAATTTCATCGGCAAGGTGCGCCGCCCAATTTTCAGCGTCAGGTTCACTTTGCGCGATAAAATCTTTCAGCGCGTGAAGTGCCAGCATACCACGACTTATAGCGCCGATTTTAAAAAGGTTTGTAATGCCCGTGACGCCGTCGACTTTTGCAAGGTCATTTTCAACCGTAGAAACAATTTCTACAGACGGTTCAACTTTTTCAGCGTCAGATTTTTTTTCAGCAGACGCAGGAACTTTTTCTTCAACCGTCGATTCGTCGTCAAAGTCCGTGTCGTAAATTTCAGCGCTTGCCATTTCATCAGCGGCAGTGGAAGTTTCAGACGCTGTAAAATTTTTTTCGTCGTAAATATTGGCGTCAACGTCAATAGTAGTTTCATCATCAACTAAGTTGAAATCGCCGCTTGTGTCGAATGAAATATTTTCATCATCTTTATCCAGTGAATCACCAAACAGGGAAGGTTCATTTTGTAACAAAGATGACGGCGTAACGTCTTTAGAAAATAAATCTTTGTCATCATCTTCAAAAATTTCAGCCGCCCCGTCGCTGTCGTCGTCGTCATTTTCGCCGTCATCATCGTCAGAAATTTTTTTATCGTCGTCGAAAAGCGTACCAGTAATTTCAGACTTCTGCGCGGGAATGTTTCTAGACGTTTCAAAAAGTTTTTTAGTACGTTGTTTTAATGAAAGACGCCCAAATTTGCAGTGAATCATCCAATCATCAAATTCAAAATCTTTGCCAGTCGAAGTGAAAAGACCGTCAGGCGTACACATAAAAAAGGTTATGCCTTTGAACTTTATCATGTCGAAAAGTTTCAGCCAGGCTAAATCTGATTCGTTGAAAGCGATAATGAAAACTGCCTTGACTTCAAAGCCCGCGTTAATTTCATTGTCAATCAGCTGGCGAAATTTCGCGATACCTTCAGCCCAATCAACGCCCAAAAGATTCAGTGACAACGTAATCACGACGTGCGTTGTATTTTCATCGACTTTACGTTCAGCGCGGGCGAATGGAATTTGCGTATTGTACTCAAAAGGAAGTTTGAGACCGTCGCGAACTTTCGGCTCAATCGTTTTCAAAAGTGCAAAGCGCAGGGAAAAAATCAGCGCTTGAAAATCATCATCAAAAATCGGTGCGGAAGTGCGAATGTTGCGGAATACGCGGCTACAAAGTTCATAACCATAATTATTGAGAAAATAAAATTGACGTTCGCGCCAAGTGACTTTATCGGCAATTCCCCACGTAAAAAGTTTTTCCAGTATGGCGGGAATGAAAATTGAAAGGCGCTTAGTAAATTTTCCACTACGTTTAATTTTGTCGGGGTCTTCCTTGAAAAAAAGTCTGGCGTCCATAAAAAGTTTGAAAATTGGTAACGGGTCAGCAGAGCCAGTCAGTTCGTGCAATTTGTTGTTAAAAGATTTTACGCTGAAATTTTTCTTCGACGTAGATTTTTCAATCGTAAAGCTAGAGTTATCGAAAATGACAAGTGATAAATCAAGCGGCGGTTTAATCTTCCTAGCCTTGACTTGAACGGCGCTAATAGTTTGAGCATTTGGCGTAAGCGCAGATTTTTTGTCAACCTTTTCGACAACGTTTTCTTGCGGTTCAACTTCAACGGTTTCAACAGGGCGCGGGAAGTGCAGTTTATTTTGTGACAGCGCCATTAATAAAATGGGATTGTCGGGAAAACTTTGTACTGCCTCAAGATATTTTTCCGTAGTAAGTGTTTCATTGCTGGAAACAATTTCAGTGAGCAGAATAAATTTTTCAGCCGCCTTTGCAAGGTTCACAGCGTCAATCTTTGCAGCCCTATTTTTAAGATATTCCGCCTGCAGGACAACTTTGCGCAGGGACTTAACCATATTTTCATCCTGCGAATCTAAAACGATTGTAGGAATTTTTGAAAGGATTTGCGAAATTTCTTCGCGCTTAAAATTTTGTTCAAGGTTCACAAGTAATTTATCTACTTGTTCAAGTTTGCCTGAAGTGGCGGCGCGTTTAGTTTGTTCAACTGATGAAAATTTTTCTTGAGCTTCTAAAATTTGTTTTAAAAGTGTGTTGACTTCCTCTGAATCTGCGTCTATGAAAAAGCCTTTGTCGATTGATGCGGCTATGTCGGCTAAGATTGGGCGCAATCTAATCCGTGACGCTTCCATTTTTTGGAAAAGTTCTCGAAGTCGCAAAATAATTTCTGAATCGACGCTTTCCATTAAAATCTCCTCCTTTGTCGTTGCGCTGAAAAAATTTTCTACGCTAACCGTAAATTACAAGTTCATTTTAATTAAACGTCGAAACAAAAAAATCCTGCCGCCCCTTTATAATCTGTGTTAATATTAATGCGTAATGCGGAATGCTTAATGCGTAATGAAAAGTTACAAGCTACAACGGAGATGATTTTTTTGGCAAAATATTTAATGTTTCAAGGTACAAGTTCACACGTCGACAAAAGTATTTTAACGGCGCTTGATTTTTTATCTGTAAGATTTTTTCCAAAAATCCATAATAAAACTGAATGGCATTGCAAAATTTTTGTAAAAAAAATATTTTTTCCGCTATGTGAAGGTATAAAAATTTTTCGTTAGAATTATTCAAGCAGATAATTTAAAAAAATTGAAGGGAGATTTTAGAATGGCTGTACACGTTATCAATGAGGCGCGGCGTTGTCTGCAATGTAAAAAGCCGCTTTGCCAGCTGAAAGGTTGTCCGATAAAAACAAATATTCCTGAAATGATTCGGCTTTTCTTGGACGGCAAGACGCAGGAAGCGGGAAAAATGTTGTTCGATAATAACCCGCTGTCAATCGTCTGTTCGCTTGTTTGTGACCATGAAAATCAATGTGAAGGAAATTGCATTCAAGGTAAGCGCAAAGAAGGCGCGGCGGTACAAATTCCTAACATTGAAAATTACATTTCCGATTCGTACTTTGACAGGATTGTTTTGGAAAAAGCGCCAGACACTGGAAAGAAAGTAGCGATAATTGGTTCAGGACCTGCGGGAATTACAATCGCCGTTAAACTTGCTGAACTTGGACACAGAATTACAGTTTTTGAACGTATGGACAAAATCGGCGGCATGATGCGATACGGCATTCCTGCTTTTCGTCTGCCTAGAAATATTATTGATCGTTATCAAACTAAACTGCGTGAAATGGGAATTCATTTTCGCCCAAATACGACGATAGGCGATGCACTGCACCTTGACGATCTTTTTGCGGACGGTTACGACGCGGTATTTATCGGAACTGGTGTTTGGCGTCCGCGCAGACCAAATTGCAAAGGCGAATCTTTAGGAAATGTTCATTATGCGATTGATTATCTGCGAAACCCTGAAGCTTATGACTTGGGCGACAATGTGGCGATTATCGGCGCAGGAAATTCCGCCATTGACGTAGCGCGAACTGTTGTAAGAGGTGGTGCGCGTCACGTAACGCTTTATGCACGTCGTCAACGTATCGCCGCCAGTCAGCGTGAATTGGATTACGCCGCAGTTGACGGAATTGAACTGCAACAAGGTATGGCGATTAAAGAATTTACGGAGGAAGGACCAATTTTCACGCCGCGAATTTATGACGAGCAAGGCAATTTGATTCGTGAGGAAGACCCTGTACTTATGCCCGCCGACAGTACGATTATTGCAATTAGTCAAGGTCCTAAAGATAGAATTGTAAGTACGACGCATGATTTAAACGTCAGTGAATACGGCTTGATTGTAACTGATGAAGATGGACGGACGACGCGCGAGGGCGTATTTGCATCTGGCGACGTAGTTATTGGCGCAAAAAATGTTGTACTTGCCGTCAACTATTCAAAGAGAGTTGCTAAGGCTATCGACGAATACTTGAAAGCTAAAAAATTTTAAGCTAATGTCAATTTACTAAAAATTTTTGAGTAAATAAAAAAAACCGTGTCAACTTACAATTCGCAAGTCAGCACGGCGGGCGTACATTTTTTGTACGTCTATTTTTTTATTTTCAATTAAGATTTTCCAGTAAGACGATCCGCGCAGGCGTTGAACTCATGAATAATTTTTTCTTCATCAAGCGTTTTAAGTTCACGATTCTGCATTAAAATTTTTCCGTCGACAATCACAGTGTCAGCTGATGAAGAAATTGCCGAATAGATTAAAAGCGATACAGGATTATAATTCGGTTGCCATTCAACGCCGCGCATATCCCACAAAGTTATATCCGCCTTGTAGCCAACTTCAAGCCGTCCAACTTTGTAGTCGAAATTGATAGCCTTTGCGCCTTCCTCTGTAGCCATTTTCAGCGCAGTATCAGCAGGAAGTGTAAGTGGGCTCATTGTATTGATTTTTGCAAGCAATGCGGCAAGTCTAGTTTCTTCAAGCATATCAAGATTATTGTTGCTAGACGCGCCGTCCGTACCAATTCCGACCGTTAAACCTGCCTTTAACATTTTATCAACAGGCGCAATGCCGCTAGCTAATTTCATATTGCTAGTTGGATTGTGGGCGACGCGAACTTTTTTAGCCTTCATAATTTCAATTTCGTTATCGCTAAGGTGTACGCAATGCGCCGCCAAAAATCCTAAGTCAAGCAAGCCAGTTTCCGCGACGACTTCAAAGGGACGCTTGCCGTAATCTTTCATACAGCCATTAATTTCATCAAGCGTTTCATTCATGTGCATATGAATTTCCGCGCCGAGACTTCCAGCCGTTTCACAAATTTTACGCAGGAAGTCAGGCGGACAAGTATAAATTGCGTGAGGACCAAACATAACTTTGATTCGACCGTTCGCCGCACCGTTAAAATTTTTGAACAAGTCAACGTTCGTCTGCAACTTTTCATCGCCGTCAAAAATTCCGATAATGCCGCGACACAGAGCGCCGCGCATTCCAGATTCTTCGACAACTTTTGCAACTTCCTCCATACAAGGTCCGTACATATCCATAAACGCAGTTGTGCCGCATTTAATCATTTCGACTGCCGCAAGCGCCGCGCCGAAATAAATATCTTTACGTTTCATCTTGGCTTCGATTGGCCAAATATGATCATTAAGCCAATCCATTAACGCTAAATCGTCCGCGTAACTGCGCAGCAACGTCATTGACGCGTGAGTATGTGTATTGATTAAGCCAGGCGTAGCAAATTTTCCGCGACCGTCGATAACGTTAGCGCTTTGCATTTCGCTGATATTTGAAGGCGGCGTGATTCGCGAAATTTTATCGCCTTGAATAAAAATATTTCCCTCTGCAACTTTTCCGTCGGGCTGAAAATATTTCACGTCATGAATAATAAATTCATTTTCAAACGGCATTTTAAAACCTCCATTTTAATTTTTAGGAATTTCATTCTTAATTCCTAATTCTTAATTCTTAATTAGATTATAGCATAGTTTGTTAAGATGTGGTAAAATGCCTTTCAAAAACTTTTGGAGGAAATTTTTATGACTGATACGAAAAAGAAAACGCCTTACTATGTGACGACGCCAATTTATTATCCAAGCGCAAAACTTCATATTGGACACGCATATTGTACGACGATTGCTGACGCTATGGCACGTTTCAAGCGCCTTGCTGGCTACGAAGTTTTTTTTCTGACTGGCTCTGATGAACACGGACAAAAAATTCAGCGTACGGCAGAATCTCAAGGCGTCACGCCGCTTGAATACGTTGATAAAATTGTTGATACGTTCAAAGATTTATGGAAACGCCTTGAAATTTCCAATGACGATTTCATTAGGACAAGTGAACCGCGCCACCATGCCGTTGTGCAGGAAGTTTTCCGCCGCATTCGTGACAAAGGCGACATTTACAAGGGCGAATATACTGGGCTTTACTGTACGCCGTGCGAATCGTACTGGACGGAATTGCAACTTGATGAAAATGGTTGCTGTCCAGATTGTCACCGCCCTGTTGAAAAAGTTTCTGAAGAGGCGTATTTCTTCAAGATGTCAAAATATGCCGACGCCGTTTTAAAATATATTGAAGATAATCCAGATTTTCTTGAGCCGAAGTCCCGCCGAAATGAAATGATTAACTTCATTAAGCGCGGGCTTGAAGACCTTTGCATTTCGCGTACTTCATTTGATTGGGGCGTACCCGTGCCAGATGATGAAAAGCACGTCATTTACGGTTGGTTCGACGCGCTGACGAATTATTTAACGCCAATAGGATTTTTAGATGACGCCGAAAAGTTTAAAAAGTTTTGGCCCGCCGATTTACATTTGGTCGGCAAAGAAATTGTACGTTTCCACACAATTATTTGGGGCTGTATCTTAATGGCGCTGGGAATTGAACTTCCGAAAAAAGTTTACGGTCACGGTTGGCTGATAATTGACGGCGGCAAGATGTCGAAGTCGAAAGGAAATGTTGTCGATCCCATTGCGCTGATTGATGAATTTGGCGCGGACGCTATCAGATATTTTCTCCTGCGCGAAATTACTTTGGGGCAGGACGGCAACTTCAATTACGACGCGCTTGTAACTCGTTTCAACGCCGATTTAGCCAACGACTTAGGAAATTTACTTCACCGCACGTTAAATATGATTGGGAAGTTTCAAGGCGGCGTACTTCACGAATCTAAAAATTTATCGGCGCTTGATGAAAGTTTGCGTAACGAAGCGATTGACACGGCGAAAAATTATCGTCACCTTATGGAGGATATGCAAATTTCTGACGCCGTTAAAAAAGTTTGGGCGTTTATCAGCCGCAGTAACAAATACATTGATGAAACAATGCCTTGGAAGTTGGCGAAGGATGAATCACAAGCGCAAAATTTAGCGAATGTGCTTTACAATCTCGCCGAATCGCTTAGAATCGTTAGCGTTTTAATTTCGCCGTTCATGCCGAATACTGCGCGGAAAATTCATGAACAGTTGAAAGTTTCGACGCCGTTTGAAGATGTACAACTTGATGACGCGGAAATTTTTGGCAAGCTTGAAGTCAATCACGAAGTCGGCAAGCCTGAACAACTTTTCCCGCGTATCGATACAAAGGGGAAAAAATAAATGCGTGTACTTTTAATAACGTTGACAGATGTATTGCCATTTGTCTTGACGAATGTTTTAAATCCCGCGTTAGATTATAGCGCCATTGTAGTTGATGAAGTTGATAAAGCAAAAAAAAGTTTATCAGATTTTCCGCAACTTCGTGACAAAATTTTTCCTTTCTACGAATTGAAAGAATGTATTGAGAAAACTCATTATCATGCAGTTTTGTTTATGTGTGAAAATCCTGCTTGGTACGCTATTATTGAACAAATTAGAGAATACGGCGTCTCCAGTAATAAATTTTTAAATGTTCACCTTGCATGTGCGACAAGCAAAGGGCATTTTTTGCTTGAAAGAAATTTGCGCTATTACAAGGAACATGCGGCGGAATTTGAAATGTTCGCTACAGGTGGTTGCTATACCGCTTTGGGATTGGACAATAC
>JAFSUE010000092.1 GCA_017445435.1 Selenomonadaceae bacterium
ATAATCGCAATAGGCGCAGTCGTCCTGCAAATGGCGTTAAATACACTTGGACCGATAGCGGTTGCATCCTTCGCGGCGGCTCATAGAGTTGACGGAATTGCAGTAATGCCAATGATGTCATTCGGCGTTGCAATTTCGGCGTACACCGCGCAGAATTTTGGCGCGAAAAAATTTGCTCGAATCAATGAAGGCGTCAAAAAATGTATTTGGATGTCATGTTCATTTAGCATAGCAGTTGCCATATTCAACGTATTTTTTGGCGACGATTTAATTGAAATATTCGTAGGTCCAGAACAAACGCAAGTTATTGATTACGGGCGATTATTTCTTATCGTAAATGGCGGCTTTTACTGGGTAATGGCATTACTTTTAATTTTCCGCTTTACGTTGCAGGGGCTTGGCGAAAGTATCATACCGACGATAGCGGGCGCAATGGAACTTATCATGAGAATTTTAACGGCGATTTTCTTAGTAGACTACTGGGGATATTTCGGCGCGTGTTTAGCGGCACCGTTAGCATGGATTGGCGCTTGCGTACCACTAACAATAGCTTTTATGATTGTAAGACGCAGATTGTTAAAACTTTCTACTGATGACGACTGATTATTTGAATTAACCTGTTGTGAGAGTAATACTAAAAAATCAAAGACTTAATACAGGTAGACTGAGAACGCATAAAGCAAAAAATTTAGCCAATAATCTAGCACATAATCCCTTAAAACTTTTAGCCAACACTCGCTCTACTTTGAATTGTTCCGTAAGTTGCGAACAATGCATTTTTTCGCTTAAGTGCCAAAAGTTTGGTCGTCAACGTCGGCAGGAGTTATGCTTTTGTTGCTACAAAAGAGGTTGTAAGTAGCACCTTCAGCACGAAAAGCCTTGCAAAAACGCGGTAAATCTGGTAAAAATCAAGTTCACTAATTTCTGCAGGTACGGTTAAATTGACTGCGGTCACACATTTTAGGCTGCCGATAATTTTTCTTGAAACTTTAACATTTTTCTTCCTCCTGCTTACACACAGGATAACATTTTTTATTTAAAGTTTCCTTTTTATACCTCACAACATATTGATTTAGTTTCCGAATTTGTCTAATGTTTATATTGTAGTTAATTTGGTTATCAAAACCAACATCTTTTGTTGCAATGTAGGTCAAGCTGTCAGTTTTGCCAAAATATTTTTCGTGCTTGATTTTTTTCATTAATGCTGTTGCCAGTAAAAATTCTTGCAATATTTCCCAAAAGTTGCCCACTGCCAATTTGCGGGGAGTTCTTAAGGAAAAATATTTTCAGTCATTGTGCTTGCCACCGCGAAACGGATGCGCCTTGCTGTATTCTGCCGCTTCATTCAAAAAAGTTTCCAAGTCGACATCGGCAAAATATTTCTTGCGCCATTCCGTATAATCAAAACGCTCACGAAGCAACGCGGAAATAAATCTTTCAGTGTCGATAATGCCGAGATTTTTTTCAAGGCAATCCATTCCCAACCGTATAACTTCGGCGTCAGTCGTGCTGTACATTCTGCGTCACCTCCAACACTTTCAAAAATTCTATCGGATTCATAATTTCAATTTTATCGTTACGATATTTTAAAACACGGTGATCGGTAGTCAAAAAATAATCATCCGCCAGAATTGCACAAGTGATGTGCGCGGCGTCAACTTCCTTAATACCTGTACTCATTATTTCTTCGGCGATTTTCTTAATTTCCGCAATTTTTTCGAAGTCAACAAAAACGGTAGTATACTTTTCAATAAAATCACCTATGGAAATTCTTTTGTTGGCGTATGGATTTTTATTATTCTCGTAACGCAAGACAAAAGAAGTTACCAGCTCAATTTTACCATATCTGACGGCGTTCTGGATAAAAATTTTTGCCTGCGCTTCAAGTGAAATTCTAATCTGCGACTGATCGTCATACGGACGATTATAACAGCAGCTGTCCAAATAGATTCTCAAAATTTTTTCATTCATTGTTATTCTCCAAAGATTTCAATTCAGTGGCGACGCTTTTCATAAGTGAAACGGCTGATTGAAGTTGAAAGATAATTTCTTCAGCGCTGGCAATCGGGTCGGGAAGTTCGTAGAAGTCAACAGCTGAATCATCACGAATCAAGCTTAAATCCAGCGAATTATTTTTTTCGACAATTTCAGTGCGGCTAAAGACGTTAAATCTATAGTCATCAACGGCGCGACGGTCTTCGGATTCATAGGCTTTAACAAAATTGTCGAAAGTTTGTTCAGCAAGCTGACTGCTCTTGCCGAATGATGGCATATTTGTCCGCAAGTCATAAACCCAAATTTCTTGCGTATTGCCTTTGTCGGTCGTGCCGCGCGTAAAAAATAAAACGTTAGTTTGACGCCCTGCGCGTAGAAAATTCCGGTCGGCAG
>JAFSUE010000093.1 GCA_017445435.1 Selenomonadaceae bacterium
TTAATCAATTCCCAGTGACTTCCAAATAAAATTGATACGGTCGACAACTTCAGCCGTCATAGAAATTTCGTCGGGCCAATCGCGAAGGTGTCCTTCTTCCTTCCAAGTTTTAGTAGCGTCAATGCCCAACTTAGCGCCCCACTTCGCCATAGGTGACGAATGGTCGAGTACGTCAAGTGGACCGTGAACAATTTCTAAATCGTGGTCGGCGTCAATATTGTTGAAAACGCGCCATGCAACTTCGCTTAAATCCTGTACATTTACGTGAGCATCAACAACGACAATCATTTTCACGTTCATCATCTGTCCCATGCCCCATAAAGCGTGCATAACTTTTCGCGCTTGCATGGGGTAACTTTTTTTTATGGAAACAATTATGCAATCGTGAAAGACGCCTTCAAGCGGCATATTTATATCGATAATTTCAGGAATAATTTGTTGAAGGAGCGGCAGAAAAATTCTTTCTGTAGCCTTCGCCATATAACAATCTTCCATTGGCGGCTTACCGACGATTGTTGCCGCGTAAATCGGATTTTTTCTGTGCGTTATACAATTCACATGAAAGACGGGGTAATCATCAGCCAGCGAATAATAGCCAGTATGATCGCCAAAAGGTCCTTCGCGTCTAAGTTCGTCAGTCAAAACGTAGCCTTCTAAAATAAATTCTGCCGTCGCGGGAACTTCCAAGTCAACAGTTTTGCACTTCGTCAGTTCAACAGATTTGTGGCGCAAAAATCCTGCGAAAACCATTTCATCAACGTCGCGGGGAAGTGGCGCAGTGGCGGCGTAAGTTACGGCGGGATCTGTACCGATAGCTACGGCAACTTCAATTTTATTTTGTCCGTCAGCTTGCGCGTCACGGAAATTTTCAGCGCCATTTTTATGAATGTGCCAATGCATACCTGTTGTAGTTGAATCAAACTTTTGCAGACGGTACATTCCGACATTGCGCTTGCCTGTACGCGGATTTTTCGTGAAAACTAAAGGTAACGTCACGAATGCGCCGCCGTCTTGAGGCCAGCACTTGAGAATTGGAATTTTATCAAGGTTAGGATTTTCTTCAACAATTTCTTGACACGGAGCATTTTTCACGTACTTAGGAAAGTTAATAACCTTGCTTCCAGTCGAAATAATTGAAACGATATTCATTCGATTTTTCAGCGAAATGTAAGGAAGTTTCAAAAGTTCGCGTATGTCATTCGCCGCGTCGTCAAGTTTATTTACGCCAAGTGCAAGCGCCATTCTTTCGTAACTGCCAAACATATTTGTCACGACGGGAATATCATAGCCGCGCACATTTTCAAAGAGCAAGGCGACGTTGCGACCGTCACGAAATTTTGAAACGCGGTCAGTAATTTCTGTAATTTCCAATTCTGCGTCGACTGGAACTTTTATTCGTTTAAGCAAATTTCTTTTTTCAAGTTCTGCAAGGAATTCGCGTAAATCTTTAAATGCCAAATTTTTACCCCACTTTTAAAATATTTTGCTGAAAATTCGCGTGGACAAAATTTAATCAGCTATCCTCATGCTTATGTAGTCAACGCGATTTGTACGAGTATCGACGGCGAAACGTAGCAGACCGTTTTGACCTTCAAGCGATTTGAAAGGATATTCGTACAAGGTCATATCTTCAAGCGCTGTATTTTGAGAATCTGTGCCGTAAGCCTTGACAACTTCATCGTAGGTTGAGCCAGCGTGAATGCCGCGCAGTGTTTTAAATCGCGGGTCACTACTGACGAATGCGTCAACTTTACCTTTGACGACGGCAAAATAAAAATCGTCGGTGTAGACGTAGCGAATATTTGTTTGAAGGTCTTTAATTTCTTTAGGCTTACCAAAAATTTTTTCAGCGGCGGCAAGTGGCATATCTAAATCCATACCGTTCAAGCTTAAATCAGTTTTACCGTCACGAAAATTTTTTTCAGCGGCTGTATTTAATGACGGCGCAGGTTGTGAAGTCTGCGTAGACCTAGTTGGGCGTGATTCAGTCTGTGAATTTTTTTGAGATGAAGACGGTTGACTTTGTGTCGGTGAAGAATTTTGTACAGGCTGACTTTGTGACGATTCAGTTTGCGGAACAACTTTTTCAGGTTCGGTAGTAGCTACGGCAGGAGCTGGCGAATTTTCTGGAGCGCCTGATTGTCTGCCGATTAAAAATCCCAACACCAAAAGTAGCACGACGATTATTCCGATTAAAAAATTTTTATTGCCAATGAATGAAGTTTGCGGCGTTGAAGGCGATGAAGTTTGTTGAGGTTGCGGCGATATAGTTTGTTGAGGTTGAACAAGCGGCGGCGTTGATTCTTGTACTGGCGGATTATGCGAAGGCGGCGAAGTTGAAGGCGGTACGTTAAAATTTTTTGATTCGTCGACGGTTGAAATTTCAGCTTGCGGAGTGGAAGTTTCTTCAAATTTTGTAGCGTTGATAAAAGTTTTTACGATAAAATCGACGCGGGCTTTGCTAATCCCTGACGGTTCTAAAATTTTTTCAACTTCATTTCTGGCGGACGTTTCATCATTGCCACCGACTAAAAAAATTTCGCCGACGTTCAATTCAATGGCGTACTTTATCAATTCAAAATCCCTGCGCATATTTGCAGGAACTTTTTTTTCAAGCGCGGCAATTAAATCTTCACGTCGACCAAGTAGCGATTTATCGTTCTGCAGAACTTCACGCAATATTTTTTCCAAAGTTTTTTACTACGCCTCCTCAAATTTTTATTTTTGCTCACTTTCCAACTGTTCAATCACGCCGTTAAGAATTTCGCTGAATTTTGCCGCATAATTTAAATTCATATGATCTACATCTACAAAATAATCGTCTGAAAAGCCTTCAAACTTCCAGCCGTCACAAAATACTGCTTTAGGATGCTTTTTTTGTAACTCACTTACAAGATAATAAAATTCATCAAGCTTTTGTCTATCGAAGTAGCGCATATAACCTTCAGTTAAAGGCGGATTAAACATTATCGGTCGAACATTATTTTTTTCGCACAACGTCAAATAATCGTCCAAAATTTGGAAATTTTCTTTTACTGTACTAGGATAACTTCTGTCTTTCCAAACATCAATTCTTTTTCTTGCATTGACTCGCGCATTAATATCTACAAATTTATTGGAAGAACTTTTTTGATAAAAAATATTGTTTAAATCGATATTTTCAAGCGGAAGTCGAATATTTAAAAATTCTTCGCTAAATAAATTTTTATACTGCTCAATAGGCAACCAAAAATTATGTAAATCTTTGAAAGCTATATAATATTGTAGCACGGAGCATACAAAAGAAGTTCTTGACGCATCGTAATGAAAAAGGAACGGAGTAAGATTTGTCAAGGCATACTTAAGCCGCCCACCAACACGTGAATTTTGATCAAGTATAAATTTTGCTATTTGATAATCGTAGTATAAATCTTGACTGCCTTTGCCCATATTAAAAAGTTTATACTTAAATTTTGTATTGTCCAATCCCAAAGCGGTATAGCAACCACCTGTAGCGAACATTTCAAATTCCGCCGCATGTTCCTTGTAATAGCGCAAATTTCTTTCAAGCAAAAAATGCCCTTTGCTTGTCGCACATGCAAGGTGAACATTTAAA
>JAFSUE010000094.1 GCA_017445435.1 Selenomonadaceae bacterium
GAAAGGTGAGATTATGGCTCAAAGAGATTATTACGAAGTTTTAGGGCTGAATAAAAACGCTACTGATGATGAAATTAAAAAGGCATACAAAAAGTTGGCGAAAAAATATCACCCTGATTTAAATCCTGACGATAAAAAAAATGCCGAAGAAAAAATGAAGGAACTTAACGCGGCATATGAAGTTTTAAAGGATAAAGATAAACGCGCACAGTACGACCAATTTGGTCACGCGGCATTTCAGCAAGGCGGCGGTAGTAGTGGCGGCGGACGTGGTCCAAATATCAATATGAATGACATCTTCGGCGGAATGGGCGGCGCTAGTGGATTCGGCTTTGATATGGGCGACATCTTCGACAACCTTTTTGGCGGCGGCAGAAGTCGTACTCGTGACAGGACGCCTGGTCCAGAGCGCGGCGCTGATTTACGCTACGATTTAACCGTAAATTTTGAAGACGCGGCTTTTGGCAAGGAAATGACTATTAAAGTTCCACGCCTTGAAAATTGCGAAGAATGCAACGGTACTGGCGCGGCTAAAGGTACGTCACCTGAAACTTGCCCCGATTGTAACGGCACAGGTACGCGGCAAACTACAACTAGAATGCCTTTTGGTGTCGTCTCCTCAACTCGTCCATGCGATCGCTGTCACGGAAAAGGTACGATTATCAAAAAGCCTTGCAATCATTGTCACGGCAACGGTAAAGTTCGCGTCGAACGTGACATTAAAGTCAATGTTCCGCGCGGCGTCGATAATGGTACGCGACTTAGAATCAGCGGCGGCGGTCAATCTGGTGAACGTGGCGGCGCTACTGGCGATCTGTACGTTTACATTAACATTAAACCGCATCCAATTTTCACGCGCGACGGTACAACTGTCCATTGTGAAGTTCCAATTAGTTTTGTGCAAGCGACACTTGGTGCTACGGTTGAAGCGCCTACGCTTGACGGCAAGATTGAGTTGAAAATTCCTGAAGGTACGCAATCTGGCACTGTCTTAAAAATTCGCGGCAAAGGTATTCCGAATCTGCGCGGCGAAGGTAGAGGCGATGAACTTGTCAAAGTGAAAGTTTTGACGCCGAAAAATCTTTCTGCGCGGCAAAGAAAATTGCTTATGGAGTTTGAAGACGGCGGCAGTGACGTACAGAATAATCCTGAAAAGAAATCTTTTATCGATAAGTTGAAGGGACTTTTTACCGACTAGTTGGAAAGGGGTGAGGGCTGGGGCTAGGATTTAGGGAATATGAACTTAATGAATAAATTTAATAAACTTGAAAAGTTTGATAAGATTATAAAAAAATTTATGCTGATATTCCTCGTGCTGACAGTAACAGCGGCGGGGTTTAACGGCTTTTTTCTTAAATGGACACTGCGCGACGGCGATCCAAATTTTGGCTTGGAAGCGTACATGGAAGGTACGGCGAAACGTCCATTTGCGCACCGCGTTTTAATTCCGAACTTAGCTAAAGCCGTAGTTGAAGTGATACCGACGAATGCTAGGGAAAAATTATCTAAACGGCTGATTGAACGGCGCGAAATTGAAAAAAAATATTCTCAAGCAATCGTGCCGCCTAAGTACGTGCTGGAATATTATTTGGTAGTAATTTTCGCCTTCCTAAGTTTATTTGCGTCTGTATGGGTACTGCGTTCAATTTTAAGTGAAGTTACTGGCGATAAAGTAGTTGGAACTTTAACGGCGTGTCTATTCGCGCTAATAATTCCGTACATTGAAGTATTAGGCGGCTACTTTTACGACTTCCCAGAATTTTTAGCATTCTTCCTAGCAGTACGATTCGCGCTAAGTGGCAACTTGATAGCAATTTTAATTTTGACGCCGATAGCCGAATTGAACAAGGAAACATTTTTCTTTTTCATACCCGCGCTGTTTCCATTTGTACGGCGAAAGTTGGACTTCAAAAAATCTGCGGCGTACATTTTAGGCGCAATGTTCGTGGCTGGCGTGACGTACTTATTAGTTTTGTCAAGATTTGCGGAAAATCAAGGTGATATGGCGGACTGGCGAATCATAGATCACGCGCAAGATTTTTTCCGCATTGGCTCATACTTCATAACCGATTCAATTTACGGCTTACCGTTGCCGTCAAGAATGTTTTTCCTGCATATAATTTACGTCGTGTGGATAACAAAAACTTCGTGGAAATTTTTGAGTGACGATTGGAAGTTGCACATAAAAATTGCCGCTGTGATAAACGGCGCTTTATATTTTATGTTCGTCCTGCCAGGTGAACTTCGTGACTTAGGCTTACTTTTTATGTCGATGATGATTTTGACGGCGTACTTTATTCGTGATATTATTCACAGAAATTATCAGCTGGAGGACGCGAAATGATTTACCTGCAACTTTTTTTTGAATTTGCGAAAATCAGTTTAGTTTGCGTAGGTGGAGGGTACGCGTCAATGCCGCTGATTCAATCGACCGTAGTTGACACGTACCATTGGTTGACGCTTGGCGAATTTATCGACATATTCACCATTTCGCAAATGACGCCAGGACCTATTGGCGTGAACGCGGCAACTTTCGCTGGAATGAAAATTGCAGGAATTGCAGGCGCAATTTGTGCGACGATGGGATTTGTCACGCCGAGTATTTTTTTATGTATAGCGCTTGCAAAAATTATTTTCAAGTACGGCGATTTAGGCGCGATTCACGGAATTTTAAACGGATTGAGACCTGCGGTAATGGCGCTTATCGCGGCGGCATGTGTAAGCTTTGTACTTTTGGCAGTGTGGGACGTTGAGGAAATGCCGCAAGATTTTTCGACGACGTTTAATCCAATCGGCGCGGTAATTTTAATTGGCGCATTGATAGCAGTACGAATGAAAATCGGTGTCATAAAAGTTTTAATCGCGGCGGGCGCGGCAGGTTTAATTTTAGGCAACTTTATAGGATGATGAACGTTGAAAAAAATTTTACAAATTTTATTAGCGGCGTTAATTTTAATCGGCGGAATTTTGCAAGTCTACGCGGCTAAAGAAATTTCGACTGTCGACGCCGAAAGAAAAAATTATCATTGGACGTGGTTGGGTAAAGCGCCACTTACCGAAAAACAAATTGACGCGATACTTGCAATGGAAAAAGGTACGCGCCCCGACCCGCGAACTTATTTGACGCTCAGATATATTGTAGGGCATTTGAACAAATTCCGTAAAGACGGCGTGTCAATGATTATGAGCCGTGAAAGTTACGAAAAATTGGTTGTGCCGTTTGAAACGATTGGAATGGACGACGGATGTTTTGTAATGCCGAAATATGTTTGTGACGACATTGCAGCAGCGGCTAATGGCAACATAGCTGTATTTGAATTGGCGCTTAGTTATGACGTGGGATATTTCAGCGAACACGGCGGCATGGTACGAATTGACGTTCCTGACGTACAGGGATTAAATTTGCGTATACCGTCGGGCAATGAAGACGACGCTAATTCTTATTGGTTGCCAGGCGGCTACACGCAAGGCGGCGTACCAGAAGCGATTATAAATAAATTTCCTAAATTCCGCGCAGTTATCACCGAAGATTTTAAATGATCATTTTGTAGGCAATAGGATTTTTCATTACGCATTACGCATTACTAATTACGAATTAAAAAAATTCCTTAAGATTCACGGTGAACCTTGAGGAATTTTTTATTGCCGATTATTCAGCGGTTTAACAAATTATTTTCCGAAATAATGTTTAAGCAAGCCTTGAAAGCCTTTACCGTGCCGCGCTTCATCTTTCGCCATTTCGTGAACGGTATCGTGGATAGCGTCAAGATTGAGTTTTTTAGCAAGTGTGGCAAGGTCTTTTTTACCTTGACAAGCGCCATGTTCAGCGGCGATACGCGCTTCCAAATTTTTCTGTGTCGACGCGGACAAAACTTCGCCGAGCATTTCTGCAAACTTAGCGGCGTGTTCAGCTTCTTCCAACGCGTAACGGCGGAAAACTTCGCCAACTTCGGGTAAACCTTCACGATGTGCGGCGCGGCTCATTGCAAGATACATTCCGACTTCGCAACATTCACCAGTGAAATTTTGGCGCAGACCTTCAATAATTCTTTCATCAACGCCCTGTGCAACGCCTACAACGTGTTCGTCAGCGTAAACCAATTCGCCTTCTTGTTTTTGAAATTTTTCCGCAGGCGCTTTACAAATCGGACATTCAATCGGCGGCTCGTCGCCTTCGTGAACGTAACCGCATACAGTACAAACATATTTCGCCATTACAAGCCCTCCTAAAAAATAATCATTTCCAATTAAAGATTGGTTATATTTTCTTTCTCTCCTAGATGAATTTTAGCATAGAAAAAATTTTTTGTCAAAGAAATGTTGAACATCTTCGACGCGTTGAAAATTTATTTGTACTTGGATTTAAGCTTTATTTCGCCGATAATCATTTTTTTATCGACAGCCTTGCACATATCGTAAATTGTGAGGAGCGCGACGCTTACGGCGTGAAGAGCTTCCATTTCAACGCCAGTCTGCGCGGAAATTTTTACGGTAGCTACAGCCTCAACTGCCAATTCA
>JAFSUE010000095.1 GCA_017445435.1 Selenomonadaceae bacterium
AATTCATAAAAATGGTGAATGGTATGATTGAAAAAAATTCTTTGCTAATAAAAGGCGGGCGCGTGATTGACCCTGCGAATAAATTTAACGGCGTTGCTGATGTGCTGATTGTCGACGGAAAAATTTCTGCTGTCGGTACGAACATTGAAACGGCTGAAAAAATTATCGACGCTACAAATAAAATCGTTGCGCCAGGCTTAATCGATATGCACGTACACTTCCGCGAACCTGGACAAGAGGCGAAGGAAGATTTTGTTAGCGGCTCAAAGGCGGCGGCGGCAGGCGGTTATACTACCGTTGCTACAATGCCAAATACTTCGCCAGTCGTCGACAATGCGGCGCTTGTACGGTCAATGATTCGCCGCGCAGATGAAGTTGGAATTATTCGCGTGAAAATTATCGGCGCGTTGACTAAGAATCAACAAGGGCTTGAACTTGCTGAACTTCGCGATATGATTGCGGCGGGTGCAGTTGCTTTTTCAGACGACGGACATTTTGACAGCAACGCTAGAATTTTTATGAATGCGCTTGACTACCTGCACGGCACGGACAAAATTGTTATCTGTCACGAAGAGGAAACGACGCTTGTTAAAGATGGCGTGATGAATGAAGGGCGGCGCAGTGCAATGCTCGGCTTAAAAGGTCGTCCAACTGTCGCTGAAGATATTGCCGTAGCGCGTGATGTACTTTTAGCTGAATACACTGGCGGGCGCGTACACATTGCGCACATTAGCTCGGCGCGGTCGGTTGAAATTGTTCGTGACGCGAAAAGGCGCGGCGTTAAAGTTACGGCGGAAGTTACGCCACAACATTTGACGATGACTGACGATTTAGTTGACCCTACCGATTCTTCGACGAAGATTAACCCGCCATTGCGTACGAAAAAAGATTGTGACGCGCTTTTAGCTGGCTTGCTTGACGGAACTATTGATATGATTGTTACGGATCATTCACCGCATGCGCCAGAAGAAAAAGACCGTGAGTACATTTACGCGCCGTCGGGATTTCCTGGACTTGAAACGGCGTTAGGAATTTTGCTGACTGACTTATACCACGAAAATAAAATTTCGCTGGAAACGTTAATCTCAAAGATGACGTATGAACCCGCGCAGATTTTCAATCTTAACGCAGGAACTTTAAGCGTTGGCGCCCCTGCTGATGTTGCAATTATTGATACAAATTTGGAATGGACAGTTGACGCGAATAAATTTTACACGCGGGGCAGTCATTCACCTTTCGTCGGGCGTAAATTAAAAGGTCGCGCAGTTTGTACGATTGTTGACGGAAAAATTTTTGAAGGATGATTTTTTATGCGCGTGCTACTAGTGACGTTGACAGATATGTTGCCTTTCGTGTTGACACAAGTTTTAAATCCCGCATTGGAATATTGCGCGGTTGTGGTTGAAGAATCAGACTTGGCGAAAAGAAGGCTGGTTAATGTACCGCCACTTCGCGAAAAAATTTATCCTTTGTATGAATTGAAAGAATGTATAGCGGAAAATTATTTTGATGTTGCAATTTGCGCATTTCCTTTTTGGAACGAAATGTCTAAGGAATTCAAAAAATATGGTCTGCCAAAAAATAAATTGATAAGTTTAACTGAGATTCATACTAATGGTAATTTTCTTTTGGAAAAATCTTTACGATATTACGGACAAAATTTATTAGATTTTGAAATGTTCGCTACAGGATTGAGTTATGTTGAATATGGATTAGTGCCTAAACAATTTAAACGTAAGCTTTTCAATTTTGGCAATTCTTCACAAGATTTGTACTTTGACTACCAAATTGCAAGGCGTATCCTCACCAAGCGGGGGGGGGCGTAAAATTGCCCTCTTAAATATGCGTTAATAGGATTGGGTCCCTATAGTTTTCATTTTGACGCATCTAGAGGTTCAAACGAAATTTTCAGACTTCTACAGTATGCTATAGCTTTAAATGACTTGCATAATTTTTGGATGCCGATTGAGCAATATAAAAAAATTATTTCGTCAAGAATATTTGGCTTTTAAACCGCCGCTTGAATCAGAAATGAATTGTGTTAGACCTTTAGATAGCGCGATAAGAAATATTGGGTACGTTCAACGCATTACTGAACGTGAAAGAATTGATATTTGGAAAGAGAGAAATTTTCCAGAGACGCGCGACGAATATATAAAAATTTTGGACGACTATTTAACGTTATGTGAAAATAATAATGTTCGACCGATAATGTTTTTGCCGCCTTTCACTGTTGGCTATAAAAAACATTTTAATAAAAAAATGTTGAATGAATTTTATTATCTAATACACGAAGCACAGAAAAAACATTCTTCAGCAATTTTCTTGGACGGCTGGCAAATATCTTTTCCAGATACAGATTTTTGGGATACAGATCATTTAAATATTCAAGGCGCGGCAAAATTTAGCACAATTCTTAATAATTTGATTGAAGAATTGGAACGAATGAAAAATTAATTTGAGGTGAAATTTTTGAAAGGAAAATTAGTATTGGCAGACGGTAGCGTCTTTCACGGTCAACTTTTCGGCGGCTCAAATGCGAATGCCGAAGGCGAAGTTGTCTTCAACACGGGAATGACAGGTTACCAAGAAATTTTGACAGACCCGTCGTACTGCCGCCAAATTGTAACGTTGACTTACCCTTTAATAGGCAATTATGGTACGGCGAAAATTTTTAATCAAAGTCGCAAAAGTTTTGTCGGCGGGCTGGTTATCGGTGAACTTTGCGAAACGCCGTCAAGTTCAAGTATGGAAAAGACGCTCTCCGAATATTTAACGGCTGAAAGAATTGCTTGCATTTATGACGTTGACACCCGCGCGTTGACGAAACGTATTCGCTCAACTGGCACTATGAAAGGAGTTATCGTCAGTGAATATACTTCACAACCTACTATTGATGAAATGATGAAATTGCCACTTCGCAAAAATGTTGTGGAGCAAGTGTCGACGCCTGCCGCTTATACGATTGACGCTGTAAATAAAAATGCGCCGTTCGTCGTTGCAATGGACTTCGGCGTTAAAGAACATATTCTTGACAGCTTGCACAATCTCGGCTGCAAAATTACCGTCGTTCCAGCAAGTACGCCTGCTGAAAAAATTTTGGCAATGAATCCAGACGGAATTTTCCTTTCAAATGGTCCTGGCGATCCTAAAGATTTGCCTAACGTTGTGGACGAAGTTAGAAAGCTGATTGGACGCAAGCCAATTTTCGGAATTTGTTTAGGTCATCAACTTTTGGCGTTGGCAATGGGCGCGAATACGTACAAGCTGAAATTTGGTCATCGCGGCTCGAATCAACCTGTAAAAAATTTAAAAACTGGCAGGGTTTATATAACTTCGCAGAATCACGGCTACGCGGTCGACGAAAAATCTTTGCGCAATTTGCCCGTCGAAGTCACATACATTTCAATGAATGACGGCACAGTTGAGGGAATGCGCCATAAAACTTTACCGATTTATTCGGTGCAGTATCACCCCGAAGCGTCGCCTGGTCCAACCGACAATATGTATTTGTTCGACGAATTTTTAACTATGATGAAAAAATAGTTAGTAGTGAGTAGTTAGTAGTTAGTAGTGAGTAATTAAAACATTTCGCCGCGTCCAACTCCGCAGGGCGCTGAAATGCCGTCCCGAGTAAAAATATTCGACGGACGGATTTTTTTGCCTTCACCAATTTGCAAATTCGCTAGCCGTACAAGCTGATTCAACGTTCCCGCGTTGCCGTTTAAAAATTTAATCTGCGCGGGAAAAAATTTTTTCATCGTATATTTGAAATACTTGAAGTGCGTACAAATAAAATTAAATGAAAAACATTTTATCAAGGCGCTGTAAATAATTTTCAAGCCGCGCCAATTCATAAGACGAAGTGACAC
>JAFSUE010000096.1 GCA_017445435.1 Selenomonadaceae bacterium
CTGGCTTTTACTATTTCAAGCACGGCGCAGACTTCGTCGCTGGCGCAAAGTCTATGATTCGCAAAGATTCTAACGTCAACGGTCAATATTACGTTTGCCCCGTCTACAACGAATTGATTCTTCAACAAAAAATTATTGGTCGCTATGAAATTTCAGAAAAAAATTATTTTCCGCTTACCGTACCGAAGGAAGTTGACGAGTACGAAATGCACATTAAGAAAAATTTTTAAGGGGGCTTTAACTTGAAGACTGCTAAGCTTGCCGATATGTTCAAAGGCTGGTTTGTTGGAAATTTTGAACCGACGATTTACCGTACAAATGACGTTGAAGTTGCCATTAAAGAATATTCTGCTGGCGATTATGAAGAGGCGCACTACCATAAAATTGCTACGGAAATTACCGTTATTCAAAGTGGACGCGTGAAAATGTTCGACAAAATTTTTAATAGCGGTGACATTATCGTCGTTGAACCGAATGACGCAACCGACTTTACAGCGCTGGAAGATACTGTAACAATCGTTGTAAAAATTCCTGGCGCGAACAATGATAAATATCTTGTCGAGGAGGAAAAATAAATGCTTAATATCGTTATCCCAATGGCTGGACGCGGTAGCCGTTTTGCCAACGCTGGCTATGAACTTCCCAAACCGCTGATTGAAATTCACGGTCACGCTATGATTGAATGCGTGATAAAAAATATTACGCCGAAAATTCCGCACAAATTTATTTTTCTCTGCCTTGCTGAACATTTAGAAAAATATAATCTTGAAACTAGACTTAAAACTTTTTCGCCTAATTGTGAAGTTGTAACCGTCGACAAAGTGACTGAAGGCGCGGCGTGTACCGTACTGCTTGCTGAAAAATTTATCGACAATGACGACGCGCTGATGATTGCAAATTCCGACCAGTACGTTGACATTGATATTAACGATTATCTCCGCGCAGGTGAAGGGCTTGACGGCTTGATTATGACAATGTTTGCTGACGATAATAAATGGTCTTTTATAAAATTTGACGAAAATAATTTTGTAACTATGGTTCGTGAAAAGGAAGTCATTTCTAACGAAGCGACGGTTGGCATTTACAATTTTTCACACGGGCGCGATTACGTAACCTACGCAAAGAAAATGATTGAATTAAATCTGCGCGTCAACAATGAATTTTACGTTGCGCCAGTCTACAATATGTTGATTGACGACGGCAAGAAAATCGGCTTTTACAATATCGGCAAACTTGATGCTGGAATGTACGGGCTTGGCGTACCTGCTGACTTGAATAAATTTTTAGCTAATCCTCTGTCACAAAAAATCTTTGGAGAAAATAATAATGTTCGATAAACAAAAAATTATTCGTATGACGGCGGAACTTGAAAATTATATTTGCACCTTCCCCAACATTTACATTTTGCCAGAAGTTTTTAGCTCAAACGTCCTTTCGTTGCTTAAGCGTTTGAATGCCAACGTTGTGGCTATTATTTTAAATTCGCCCAATCCTCAAAATGTAGTTCAAATGCCGTCAGGAGAATATAAAACAACGAACATACAAGCCGCGTTACCAAATTTCCAGCAAAAAACTGGTATTGTAATTTCTGCCGCTAAACCTGCTGAAAATCCAATGGCATCTTTTAAGTTTAACATTGGCAATATTAAAATTGGACTTCCCGCCTTCGCGTTGACTGATGAAGAGGCGCTAGCGATTTACGATAGACTTACAACAATTAAAGTGCTACAGCAATATCAAAGTGACGGCATAATTACTAATGCGAAAGATATTCCTATTAGGTTTGCGCGTGGTATGTCGACGTTCATTGATTCGCAATTTCAAGACGTGAAAGTCCAATTTTGGGATAGGCGCGAATTTAAAATTCCCAGCTATGATAAAGTTGACGACGCGGCAATAGTTATGCAAGGACCGCTTGAGTACAAGGACAAATACACAATCACAACTGCGCGGCTTTATCGGCAATGGTATCCCAACGCGCCAATCGTTATTTCGACGTGGAAGAATGAGGCTACAGAAAATTTTCGTGAAGAGTGCAGAAAAATCGGCGTCGTACTTTTGGAAAATGACTTGCCCGCCGAGTCTGGATATGGACACATTAATTATCAGCTAGAAAGTTCGCTGAAAGGCGTTGAGTACGTAAAAAATAATACGTCGGCAAAATTCGCGTTGAAGTGTCGAAATGACCAGCGAATAAACAGGACGGATTTTTTTATGTACTTCAAAAATTTATTGAAATTATTTCCGCCAAATGGCAATGAACTTGCTCACAGAATAATTTTAGCTACGAAATTTGATGATGCTGGTACTGGACAATGGATGCCTTTTTTTAATTCGGATTTTATTTCTTTTAGCTCTGTTGATGAAATTATTAAACTTTACAAAATATCGCGACAAGGCGAAACAACTTCTCACAAGTTTAGTCATCTTGTTAGAAGATTTAGTAAAATTTGGTGGGGTATATTAAGTCAACGTAGACTTTTCAACCATGATGATTTATATATGGAAGATAGAAAAATTAAAAATTATAATGTAATGGCAGACAAATTTTATCCGTCCGAAATTTTTATTTTGAAAAATTTTTATCGCGATAACATAGCGCCTATTGAGCCTTCAAAACTCCTTCAAATTTACTGGCAATTTTTAAAAAATTACTTAATCATAATAAATGAAGCGGATGTCATAATAAGTTGGCCCAAATATAACGATTTCAGAAATTATAAAATAAATTCATATTATGATTATAGTTTAGATTTTGCGCGTTGGCTGGATATTTACTTAAACTACAAAGATGACGACGAAAATTTTTAATTTAATAGGGAGTGTTGCTGATGTTCGATAAACAAAAAATTATTCGTATGACGGCGGAACTTGAAAATTATATTCGTACCTTCCCTAATATTTACATTTTGCCAGAAGTTTTGAGCGTCAACATTTTTTCGTTGCTTAAGCGCTTGAATGCCAAAGTTGCGGCGATTATCACGAATAATCCTCAACAAAATGTAGTTCGTATGCCGTCGGGCGAATATAAGCTGACGAATTTACAAACTGTGTTGCAAAATTTTGATGAGCAAACGGCTATAATAGTTTCTTCTGCAAAGCAAGTTGATAATCCAATTTTTGCCATTAAATTTAACGTTGAGAATATTAAAATTGAACTTCCCGCCTTCGCGTTGACTGATGAAGAGGCGCTAGCGATTTACGACAGATTGATGACAATTCATATGATGCGACAATATCAAAATGACGGCGTAATAGTTGGTGGATTTAAAGATATTCCGATTAGGTTTGCGCGTGGAATGTCGACGTTCATTGATTCTCAATTTCAAGACGTGAAAGTCCAATTTTGGGACAGGCGCGAATTTAAAATTCCAAGCTACGATGAAGTTGACGACGCGGCAATAGTTATGCAAGGACCGCTTGAGTACAAGGACAACTACACAATCACAACTGCGCGGCTTTATCGGCAATGGTATCCCAACGCGCCAATCGTTATTTCGACGTGGAAGAATGAGGCTACAGAAATTTTTCGCGAAGAGTGCAGAAAAATAGGCGTCGTACTTTTGGAAAATGATTTGCCCGACGAGCCAGGCGCACTA
>JAFSUE010000097.1 GCA_017445435.1 Selenomonadaceae bacterium
TAGCGCCACGCTTGATTTGAAAAATGCCTTGTCGACGATTGATTCTGCCGATTTACAGAGCCAAGAAACTTTGCAGAATTGGTTACGGAAAATGGAAATTATCTGCGACACAAAAGAAATTGGCTTAATCACTAAAAACGGTATGGTGTACACTGCGCGGAATGTTCAACACGTCGTAGAACGGCATTACTCACAAAATGTTGACGATAATGCTGGCGAAATTGTCCTAAAAGTTCCAGTCGACAATTTAAATTTTCTCGGTACGACAATTTTTGATTCTTATACCGTCGTCGACATAAACGCCGCGCTGGATAAAGACGCTATGCCTATGTGCGCGGAAGATAACACCATTTGCAATTTGTACGACAAAGACGGCGAACCTTTAACGCATTTTATGGACGAAGTTTTTCCCAACGGTACAAATTTATTCGACGCCGCGCAAAATTTTCAATTCACTGGCGACGTTTCCTACGCGCAAATGAAAGCTGACTTCGCGGCAAGTAAAACTGGTATGACTTCATTTAATTTGAATGGCGACGAAGTTTTACTTTTCTATTCGCCGATAAAAAATACCGATTGGATTTTAACCTGCTTTGTCCGCGAAAATAAAATTGGTGAACAAGTTGCCTCCGTTAGTCAAGAAATGCTTGATAGAAATACAATTCAAATTGTCTTGACCATTATTATAATGGCGATTATTTGTTGGCTTCTTATTAAACAAGCTCGGCGTACCGCGCAGGTTCTTCACGAAAAGGAACTTTCAGATGCTAAAAACGAAATTAAGCGCGGCGAAATGGAAGAAAAACTTTCTCTGCAGAATAAACTTTTGGAGCAGGAACGGCAACGTACCCGCCAAGATGAAATGATACGTGCCTTGAGTTCCGATTATCGCACCGTCTACTACTACAATTTGGACACTGACGAAGGCATTTGCTACCGTTCAACCGCTGGCTTAAGCAGTTACAATGAAGGCGAAACTGTACCGTCATTTAGCGAATTTATGAATAATTACGTTGAAAATTTTGTCACGTATGGCGACAAAGACGGCGTTAAAAAATTTATTTCCGCGCAGAATTTGCAGGAACGTCTTAAAATTGAAAATATTATTTCGTACAGATTTTTGGCGACACGTGACGGTAAAAATTATTACGCGATGATTCGTGCCGCGCGTATTGATGATTCCGCAGAAATTCACGCCGTCGGTATTGGCTTTGTCAACGTCGACGAACAGACCCGCGAATCAATGGCGCAGAATCAAGCCTTGTCCGATGCACTTGAACAGGCGCGGCAAGCTAACATTTCAAAAACAACTTTCCTTTCCAATATGTCACACGACATTAGGACGCCGATGAATGCCATTATCGGATTTACGACAATGGCGTTGAGAAATTTTGAAAATCAAGTTCAAGTCAAAGATTCGCTTGAAAAAGTTTTAACGTCGGGCAAACATCTTTTAGGGCTGATAAATGACATTTTGGACATGAGCCGCATTGAAAGCGGGCGCGTTGAAGTTCAGCTGGAAGATTGCAACCTTTCCGAACTTGTCCACGCCTTGATTCATATCATTCAGCCGCAAGTTACCGCTAAGCAACAAAGTTTTCAGATTGACGCCGTGAAAATTCAAAATGAAGACGTACTAGCCGACAAACTTAAAATCAATCAAATTTTGATAAACCTTTTAAGCAACGCCATTAAATACACGCAGTCAACAGGTACGATTAACTTCACCATTGCTCAATATCCTTCGCCGAAAGCTGGCTTTGCAACGTACGAATTCCGCGTTAAAGATAACGGAATGGGTATGAGCGAAGAATTTTTGAAACACATTTTCGACCCCTTTGAACGTGAGGCGACTAGTACTAAGTCTGGCATTCAAGGTACTGGCTTAGGTATGACTATCACTAAAAAAATGGTTGAACTTATGGGCGGCAATATCAGCGTCACTAGCAAGAAAAATGAAGGCAGTGAATTTGTCGTGACGCTGGAATTACAAATTGTTGAGGAAGTCAACCCAATTCCTATTAGCAACTTAAAAGGTATGCACGCGCTTATTGTCGACGATGATTTTCACACTTGCGATTCACTGACTGAAATGTTATACAAAATTGGTATGCGCAGTGAATGGACAACGTCCCCGCGTGAAGCGATTTTCCGTACAAGGAAGGCAATTAACGATAGCGATCCTTTCGACGTTTACATTGTGGATTGGCTGATGCCCGAACTTAACGGCATTGAAACTGTTCGGCAGATTCGGCGGCTAGCTGGCGACGGCGCACCGATTATCATTTTGACGGCGTATGATTATACTGACGTTATCGACGAGGCGAAGGCGGCGGGCGCTACTGGTTTTTGCACTAAGCCGTTGTTCCCATCTGACTTGAAGAAAGCTTTATCGCGCGTTACTGGTCACGTCGAAGATGAAAAGCCTGATGAACTTTCTGAAACTAGCTTTAAAGGCAAGCGCGTACTTTTGGTTGAAGATATTGAAGTCAACCGCGAAATTGCCAAAATGGTTTTATCGGAAATTGAATTAGAAATTGATGAGGCACCTGACGGTACGGACGCCGTTGAAATGTTCAGTAAATCGCCGCTGAATTATTACGACGCCGTTTTAATGGATATTCAAATGCCGAAGATGAACGGCTACAACGCCACCCGCGCTATTCGGCAAATGTCCCGCGCAGATTCTAAAACTGTACCGATTATCGCTATGACTGCCAACGCCTTCGACGAAGATAAAAATAACGTGCTTGAAGCGGGTATGAATGATCACATTGCTAAGCCGCTGGATATTCCTAGCCTTTTAGCCACGCTGAAAAAATACTTGGGATAATTAGTAAGTAGTAAGTAGTAAGTGGTTAGTAGTAAAAAATCCTACTAACTACTA
>JAFSUE010000098.1 GCA_017445435.1 Selenomonadaceae bacterium
AGGAAAATTTTCACGAATGGCGCGAATTGCTGGCACGTTTAAAATAAAATCGCCGACGCCGTCAAGCCGCGATATAAAAATATTTTCTACAGGTTTATTCGTGTCGTCATGGTAGCCAAGCTTTTGAAATTCTTCGTCCATTTGCTTGACAAAGGCGTTGAGGTTAATTTGTCCTTTCGCCGACGACTGCTGAATAGTTTCGTCAATAATTTTTTCAAGTTGCCCGTATTCTTCCATACGTCACCTACTCAATATTTTTCATAGTTGGGAAAAGTAAAACGTCGCGAATGGACGGCGAATCAGTCAGCAACATAACAAGACGGTCGACGCCAATTCCAAGTCCGCCAGTTGGTGGCAAGCCGTATTCAAGGGCGCGTATGAAGTCAGTATCCATGACGTGCGCTTCTTCGTCGCCAGCTTCACGCGCTTTAAGTTGCTCTTCAAATCTAAGTTTTTGGTCAATCGGATCGTTTAATTCTGTAAAGCCGTTAGCAAGTTCCCGCCCAAGTACGAAAAATTCAAATCTGTCTGTAATGCGCGGGTCGTTAGGATTACGTTTAGCAAGCGGCGAAATTTCCGTAGGATGCCCCGTGATGAAAATCGGTTGAATTAAATCGTCTTCAACTTTCGCCTCAAATGCCGCGTTCAAAATTCCGCCGATACCAAAACGTTGTTCATACGCAACGCCAATTTCATCAGCCATACGCCGCGCGTCGTCAACAGTTTGGCAGGAAAGAAAATCTTTACCAGTTTTATTTTTAACCGCGTCATTCATACTTAAACGTGGAGGATTTTTAAGTTCAAGTTCGACGCCGTCACAAATAATTTTCGTACCGCCGCAAACTTTTTCAGCCGCCGCGCAGACAATTCCTTCAGTAACTTCGATTAAGTCGCGATAATCGCCGTAAGCTTGATAAATTTCAACGCTAGTGAATTCTGGATTGTGCCGCATGTCCATACCTTCATTGCGGAAAATCCTGCCAATTTCATAGACGCGCTCCAAGCCGCCGACGATTAATCGCTTGAGGTTTAATTCCGTCGCAATGCGCAGATATAAATCAATGTCAAGCGTGTTGTGATGAGTTATGAAGGGTCGAGCCGCCGCGCCGCCAGCTATTGGAGTGAGAATCGGCGTTTCAACTTCAATAAAATTTCTGTCGTCAAGATATTTTCTGATTGACTTTATAATTTCCGTGCGCTTTAAAAAAGTTTCGCGAACGTCAGGGTTGACGATTAAGTCAAGGTAGCGTTGACGATAGCGCGTTTCAAGGTCTTTCAAGCCGTGAAATTTTTCTGGCAGTGGACGAAGGGATTTTGAAAGTAAGTCAAAATTTTCAACACGTACAGTTAATTCGCCGCGTTTAGTTTTGAAAACTTTACCTTCAAGCCCGATGATGTCGCCGATGTCAAGCAGTCTGAATTGGCTGTACTTTTCTTCGCCAAGAATGTCAAGCTTGAAATAAATTTGAATCGTGCCTGTAACGTCAGAAATTGTCGCAAAACTTGCCTTGCCGTGACCGCGAATCGCCATTAAGCGCCCAGCAATTTTAACGTCGCCAGCGTCTTCTTCGCCTTCAATATTGCCAAATTCGGCGCGAATATCCGCCGCGTGGTGTGTCACGTCGTAACGATGACCGAAAGGCGCAACGCCTTTTTCCTCGAACGCCTTCAACTTTTCGTGGCGAACTTTAATTAATTCGTTTTCGTCAATCGGCTGAATGTTTGTTTCCTTAGCCACTTAAATATTCTCCTTTTAGTTAGTAGTTAGTAGTCAGTAGTTAGTAGTAAATTTTTCTACCTTCTACAACTTACAACCTTACTAATCACGCAAAATTTCTACAAGTTCGTATTGAAAGATGCCAGCAGGTGCGTGAACTTGTACGGTACTGCCAGCAGAATGACCAATTAAAGCCGCGCCAATCGGTGATTCGTTTGAAATGCGCCCTTCGTCAGGGTCAGCCTCCATTGAACCGACAATCATATAAATTTCTTCGTCGCCAGATTCAACTTCGCGAATTTTAACCTTACTTCCAACTGCAACCGTGCCGCTGTACGAAACGCCATGAATAATATCACTGTTATTAATTTTCGCTTCAAGTTCGCGAATTTCAGCTTCAAGATGTCCCTGTTCGTTTTTAGCGTCGTCGTATTCGGAATTTTCGCTAAGGTCGCCAAGTGAAATTGCAACTTTCAATCTGTCAGCAACTTCAAGGCGTTTAACGCTTTTCAAATAATTTAACCTTTCAACGAGCTTGTCGTAGCCGTCCTGTGTCAAAACTGTAGTTTTACTTGTCATTTCAACTATCCTTTCTATTTTAGCTTTTAAGTTTTAATTACGCATTAAGCATTACGCATCCCTAATTATTATAAATTGCCGCGTATACTTTACGCTAACTTCCTGAATTTTTTCTGTATACAATAAAAAAACTCCTTAGAAACTGCCACAAAAATTTTCAGTTCCTATGAAGTTACTGACAATTTTAAAATATTTTACCGCGCAGTGAATATGTCGACAACTTGACGTTGTGCCGCGCGTTTAACGTCGAACATTTTTACAAGTTCCGCTACAGCTTGAGTCGGTGAAATTATTCCGCTTAACACTGCCTCGCGAATTTCAGGCATCCTTCCCATAATGACATTATCGCCGAAGAAAAGATTGTGTAAATGTTCATCAATCATCGCTTGCATCCAATCCAAAAGTTGACCGTCACGCCTTTTTTGAAAAACGCCGCTTTCAGTCGTCAAGCGCTTAAAAATTTGAATGACTTGCCAAAGTTCTTTCAAGCCCGTTTTTTTCAGCGCACTTGCCAAGTAAGCGTGAGTTTCCCAACCTTCCGTCGCAGGACGTATGAACTCAATCATACGTTCATATTCGCCGCGTGTCACTTTCGCCCTAATTAAATTATCGCCGTCAGCTTTATTTATGACAATCGCATCAGCAAGTTCCATAATGCCTTTTTTTATGCCTTGCAAATCGTCACCCGCGCCAGTCAGTACGACTAACATAAAGAAATCGACCATTGAGCGAACAGTAGTTTCAGATTGTCCAACGCCAACCGTTTCAATTAAAATTACGTCGTAGCCAGCCGCTTCACACATCAACATTGTTTCACGGCTTTTACGTGCAACGCCGCCTAAAGTTCCGCCTGCTGGACTTGGACGTATAAAAGCTTCCATACGTCGACTAAGCGTACCCATTCGCGTTTTATCGCCGAGAATTGAGCCGCGCGTTACTGAACTTGTTGGGTCAATCGCTAGCACTGCCAATTTATGCCCTTCGTCACAAAGCATATTCCCAAAAGATTCAATGAACGTTGACTTGCCCGCGCCAGGTACGCCAGTTATTCCAACTCTAAGCGCTTTACCAGTTCGCGGCAAAAGTCTTTGTAAAACTCTTTGCGCCTTTGCAAAATGTTTTGGATTGTTACTTTCAATCAACGTTATAGCTTGAGATAAAATAACCCTGTCGCCTTTAATGACGCCTTCGACAATTTCATCTTCAGTCAACGCCGCACGCCGTTTAGGTTTAACTTTCGACCAATTTGGATTGATATTGCCGACCGTCGTATCTTTTATGCCTTCAATGCCGCTCATAACTGCTGATGAATTTGAGACTGCCCATTCAGGCGTTGTAGTTGTATAATTCGCCAATTTGCCACCACCCTTCCTGCGAATTAAGAATTATGAATTATGAATTAAAAGCTATAAGCTAAAAATATTATACCCGTGCAAACTTCGATTGTCGACACTAGGTCGTGTTGAATAAGTGGAATTTTTTATTTTAATTTTTTTTAAATCTACTTTTTCTTTTGCGCCAAAAGAAAAAGTATCAAAAAGAAACATATGCGGCATTTGTGCGCCCACGATTAACTTTTCAGTAAATTAAACATTTCACCGCGTCCCATTTGTTGCGACAATCCAAAGTTGCAGAGGCGCTGGGAAATGCCGCTGATTTCCTTAATTTTTTCACTTTTACTACTATTCAACACCACCTAGCTAAGAATTTAATTTATATCCTGTTCAAACTTTGCTAAAGCGGCGGGAGTTCCTATCACAAAAATTTTATCGTCCTTTGTAAAAACACGATGCGGCGGCGGCGTGACAATCGTTTCTTTTTTGTACGTCACTGCAACAACATTGACATTGTAAGCGGCGCGAAGGTTAGCTTCTATTAAATTTTTCCCTACAAGATTTTTCGGCACGTTCAAACTTAAAACTTTTATGTCCCCCGCAATATCCACGTAGTCAACAGAATTATTCGACGCTAAAAGCATTGCAAGGCGGCGTCCTGTGTCACGTTCTGAAAAAACTATTTTTGTAGCGCCAAGTCGTCTAGCCATTTCCGCGTGTCGTTCATCAATTCCCTTGACAACAATTTCTGAAATATCCATTTCCTTACAAAGCATCGTTGCCGTTAAGCTTGCCTCAAGATTAGTCGACGCAATGATTACTGTATCACAATTTGCAACGCCAGCTTGTGTTAATGCCTTTTCATCGCGTATATCAAAACTTACAACGTGCGATAAATCTTCCGACAAATCCTCAACAATATTTTCGTCCCAGTCAACGCCTAAAACGTCGTAGCCCATAACTTCCAACGTTATAGCAACGCTCCTGCCGAATCGTCCTAAACCCAATACCGCAAATTGTTTTTTATTAGCCATACTCTTCACCGTCAACCTACCATAATTTTTTCTGGCGGATATTTTATCATCGAATCTTTTTGAGTAATAAGCGATAACATAAACGTCATTATCCCGACCCTGCCAACAAGCATTGTCAACGCCAAAATTAACTTGCCCATAATATTCCATTCCGAAGTTATGCCAATTCCCATTCCGACTGTACCGAAGGCGGATACTGTTTCAAAGACAACCATTTCTAAATTGTGAACTCTACCGTCAAGCACCGATAAAATTATTCCAGCCGTCACAACCCAAATTACGCCCATTGTGAAAATTGCAAATGATTGGTCGCGCAGTTCACGTGAAATTCTCCGATTGAAAATTACAATTTCCTTTTCGCCGCGAAATACCGCCAGCATGGACATTATTATAACAAAAAAAGTTGTACATTTAATGCCGCCGCCCGTCGAAAGTGGGGACGCACCGATAAACATCAATACTATCATCGTAAATTGCGTTATTTGCGTTGACGCCGCCAAGTCGAAAGTATTCATTCCCGCCGTTCTGCAAGATATTGACGTAAACAGCGAATTGACAAATTGATCGACAATGGGCATATCGCCGATTGTTGCTTTATTTCCCATTGCCGCTGTGAAAATTAAAATTGTGCCAAACAAAATTAAAATTAAATTCATCACGACGACAATTTTTGTATGCAGTGAAAATTTTTTCCAACGCCGTCTGTGTATGAAGTCAGATATAACTGTAAAGCCAATGCCACCCAAAATTATCAGCAGACCTAAACACGTTAGCAAAAAATAATCGTCGTTGCGTTTACAAAGGCTATCAAAATTTCCAAATAAATCAAAGCCCGCGTTGCAGAAGGCTGAAACTGAATGAAAAATTCCGTAGCCAATCGCGTTAAAGCCAAATTCTGGGTAAAAGTGAATTGCTAACAGTACGGCGAAAAATCCTTCAATGATGAACGTATACTTAATTATTTTGCCGATTAATTCAAATAAGCCAGCTTGCCCGCCTTGATTCAGCGATTCTTGCAGTACTAAATTTTCCTGCATATGGAAACGATAGCCCATTGTATGTACAACGAGCGTTGCCAGCGTCATTATGCCAAGTCCGCCAATTTGAATTAGCAACAGCATGACAACTACGCCGAAAATTGTTAAATCGTTGTGAAGGTCGACGACTGTTAAGCCGCAGACGCATGATGCAGAAGTTGACGTAAAAAGCGCGTCAATCCATTTCAAGCCTTGCCCGTCCGTCGTACTTATAGGCAACATCAATAAAAAAGTTCCCAGCAAAATCATAAAGACAAAGCTGAGAATAATAATTTGCGTGCTTTTAAAGCGGAAAACTTGCTGTAATAGAGTGTCATTTAACTTGTACAAAATTTTTACCTTTTCTAGCTTTTAGGTTTTAGCTTGTAGCTTTTAAATTTTTTACTTAACGGCAACAACGCCCGCCACGATAACCGCCGCGATAATCGTTATTATAATTTCCGTCGCCGTAGCAACAATCATTGTCATAGTAATTTCCGCAACAATAATTTTCAGCGTTAGAATCAGCCGCTTCAGAAGTCGTAGCGAAATTAAAACTTGCCGCCGCAATCAGCAACGCCATAAAAAATTTTTTCAACATATTATCTCCCTCCAAATTTTTCGCAAGAATTTATTTGACGAAACGCGGTTTAAGCGCCAACGTCACAAAATATATTATAGCCGCACAAACTACGATTGTCGACCCCGCCGCAGAATTTATTTCATACGCCAAAAATAAGCCGACAATTCCCGAACTTAACGCAATGGCAACGCTTAATAAATGGTACGGCTTGACGGAATTTGTTACGTTCCTTGCCGCCGCCGCTGGTAAAACTAAAAGCGCGTTGATTATCAAAATTCCTACCCACTGAATGCTTAACGCTACGACGACTGCTAACATTACCGCGAAAATCGATTCGACGACGTGAGTATTTATTCCGCGACTTCGTGCCAAAGTTTTGTTGACTGACGAAATTAAAAGTTTATTGAAAAGCGCCGCCCATAAAATTAAAACTGTGACGAAGACTGCCGCTAAGTAAATTAAATCGTCCCGCGAAATGCTTAGCAAGTCACCGATTAAAAATCTTGAAAATTTGTTGAACTGTCCGCCTGTCGACATAAGCATTAAGCCAAGCGCTATTGCCGTTGAACTGAATACGCCGATAACTGTATCTGCGCCGCCGTGAGATTTATTTTTTATGTACGTGATTAGTAACGCGAAAATTATTGAGAATGCCAAAAGCCCAACAATTTCTTCATCGACGCCAATTAACGCGCCAATAGCAATTCCCGTGAATGCGCCGTGTCCCAATGAGTCCGAAAAAAAAGCCATTCGATTCGATACAACCATCGTTGAAAGTATTCCAAAAAGCGGCGTTACAAGTAAGACAGCGCAAAGTGCATTTCGCATAAATTCAAATTCAAACATCGTCCGTTAAAAAGTTGTGCGCCCTCCATAAAAATTTTTATCGACTTTATATTATATCAGTAGTTGGCAACTTTTGAAAATGAATTATGACTTGAACAAAATTTTTTCATTGTAACAAAAAAATCTCCGACGAAATTTTTAATCAGAGATTGAAATTTTGAGATTGAATTATTTGTCTTCATCAAGAATTTTTTCAATTTGCAATTTTAATTCTGGAAATTCGTATTTAATTGTTTTATAAACTTCCTGCATATCAAGAATATCATATTTATGAGCAATGACATCTCTAAATCCTGCTATAGCTTTCCATTTTACTTGAGGATTTAAGTCACGAAATTCTATTGTTAAATTTTTTACCAATTCGCCAACTCTCAAAATGGACATTGTCATAGCTAATTTTCGTTCAGAATTCTTTAAAAAATCTTCTAATGAAGTTCCAGCAAAAATTTTTTCAGTTTCTTCAATTACTTCAAAAATTTTTTCTAGTGCAGTTCTGTCTCTATGCCGCATAAATTTCAATTTCCTTTTCGATTCTCAGAATACTGCCTTCAAGACCTCCGCGACTTATTACATCAACATTTAAACCAAAGGCGTCTTCCAACGCATATTTTAACGACACGTGAGCAATTAAACCAGCTTTTTCAGGAAAATCAACGATTAAATCAATATCGCTATCGTCATTGAAATTGCCATTGGCACGCGAACCAAACAAAGTAACTCTTTTCAAATTGTATTCGGGAG
The DNA here is from genome assembly GCA_017445435.1 of Selenomonadaceae bacterium. Taxonomy (GTDB): domain Bacteria; phylum Bacillota; class Negativicutes; order Selenomonadales; family Selenomonadaceae; genus Quinella. Next base: position 7,851 of record JAFSUE010000098.1, read on the forward strand.
CAATTTCCGCGACAATTTTTTTTATCTTTTCAATGGTCAACATTTTAATCACCCCGCCAATATTTTAGCCGAAATTATAAAATTTCCTGCATAAAAAATCTCTGACAAATTTTTCATCAGAGATTGAAAATTTTTCAGTACAATTTTTTAATCGTAGCGCCTTTGTAGTAATGCGCCAAAATTTTATCGTACGTCCAGCCGCGCTCCGCGTAAGCTTTTGCGCCGTATTGAGAAAGACCGACGCCGTGTCCTTTACCGTAGCCAGTGAAAATAACTTCGCCGTTTGAAATTTTCACGTCGAAAAGCGTACTCGGCAATGAAAATTTTCGTCTAGCTTCATCGCCGCGCATTTCAACAGTTTTTTTACTGCCGACGATTTTTAAAACTTTAACGCGCCCTGAAGTTGATCTGTCATTAGCAGATTTACCGATTGTAAGCGGCGATAAATTAAAACTTTTCAGCGTACCGAAGGCGTCACCCATTCGCGAAGAAAAATCATAGACGGAAAATTTCACAGTCCAAGCTTGCGTATGTCTATCATCTTCAGCAATAGGTTGAAGGTGTGCAACGTTGCCGCCCCAAACATTAGCCGCGCTTTCCGTCATACCGCCGCTATCTGCGTGAAATGGCGCGTCAACAGTCCTTCCACCATGATACAAAACTTCGCCGCGAGTTTCAGTAACGGCTTTATCAGTCGTTGGGAAAGTTTCGACGCCGCTATAAACTTGACAATGCGTCGTTGCGCAAAGTTCGTAGCCATCATTTTTATGTTTTTCACGATTTTTTAAAACGAAAGTCCGCGCCGCTACGGCTTGAGCTTTCAACGCCTCAATGGGCCAAGATTGAATCATTTCTTTAGGCAAGACGCCGCGCAGATATTCTTCGACTGGCGCAATATTTATAACGGTCAT
>JAFSUE010000099.1 GCA_017445435.1 Selenomonadaceae bacterium
ATTAGCGGCGTATTTTTCAAAGTTTTTCCCAAATGCCAATCAGCCGTATGAATGATTTTCATAAAAATTTCGTCCCTTCACTTTAAATTTTTTTAGATTTTTTAAATCTACTTTTTCTTTGGAGCAAATTTAGTTAGTAGTCAGTAGTTAGTAGTCAGTAGTTTAAACGTTTCACCAGCGTCCAACTCCGCAGGGCGCTAGAAATGCCGCGTTATTACCATTATTTTTTTCAACACTACTCACTACTTAATAAAAGGAGTTATATTTAATGTTAATTGCCGAAGTCTGCGCGAATCTGCAAGCAAAATCCATTGACCAAACTTTTACGTACATTGTGCCAGAGCGTTTAAAATTTTTGACAGCAGGTTGGCGCGTTATCGTACCATTTGGGCGCATAAAAAAAGTTGATGGTTTCGTTATGGAGGTGAAAGAAATTCCAGATGATACGAAATTTAATTTTCCGCTGAAAGAAATTTCCGACGTTGTAGACGAAGTTGCATGGTTCACGCCAGCAATGCTTAACGCGGCGAAATGGTTAGCCGATTTTTATTTATGCCCACTAGCTCAATCAATGGCGCTGTTTATGCCGATGAAACGCAGTCATCAAATTAAATCAAAATTCGAGAAAATTTTCAAGCTTGCAAAAACTTTCGATGAAAAATTTTTCATCCGAACTCCCGCGCAGTTAAAGGCGTTAAAAATTTTGCAGGAGAAAAATTTTCTTACGGTGTCACAACTTCACGAAGAAAAAATTTCTAATGCGACGATTAATAAGTTGATAAGTTCAAACTACGTCGAAGTTGAAATGCGGCGCGTACTTCGTGACAGCTACGCAAATATAAAGCCCGTACAAAAAATTTTCGACTTGACGACGGAACAAACTGCGGCAGTCGACGCTGTGAAAAAATCTATCGACGCTAAAACTTTCAACGGCTTTTTACTGCACGGTGTGACTGGTTCAGGTAAGACGCAAGTTTACATTGAAGCGGCAAAAATTGCACGGCAACTTGGACGGCGCGTCATAATTTTAGTGCCAGAAATTGCGCTTACTGGTCAAATTGTCACGCTTTTTAAAGCGCACTTTTCAGATGTTTTTGTCATTCACAGCGGCTTGAGCGTTGAGGAACGTAGCGACACTTTCCATAGGATACGTAGCGGCGACGCTGGAATAATTATCGGCGCACGGTCAGCACTTTTCACGCCGATTGATGATGTTGGCTTGATTGTCATTGATGAAGAGCAGGATTATTCGTACAAGCAAGATCGCCCGCCATTTTATCACGCTAGGATTGTGGCTGAAGAGTTCGCAAAATTTCACGGCGCTACAATAATTTTTGGTTCCGCGACGCCGTCACTGGAAACTTTTTTTCGCGCGAAGATTGGCGAATTAAATTATCTTGAACTGCCGCGCAGAATCTTTAATCATCCATTGCCAAAAGTTTTATGTGTCGATATGCGGCGGGAACTTAACGACGGCAATAAAAATGTTTTGAGTCGACCTCTACAAAAACTTTTAGCGCAAACTTTGTTGAAAGGGCAACAGGCAATTTTAATGTTAAATCGGCGTGGCTGGTCAACTTTCGTTATGTGTCGAAGTTGCGGACACGTGATAAGCTGTCCTGAATGCGGCTTGCCAATGACGTATCACAAAGATAAAAAGTTGCGCTGTCATCGTTGCGCGATTGAACGTGAGCCGCCGACAATTTGTCCAGCGTGTCAAAGTGACAGGATAAAATATTTTGGTACGGGGACTCAAAAATTGGAGCAGGAACTTCAAGATTTTTTTCCTACGGCGAAAATTTTGCGTATGGATAGAGACACGACGACGAAAAAGTTAGCGCACCAAAAAATTTTAGATGAATTTAAAAGTGGCGGCTATGATATTTTATGTGGTACGCAGATGGTTGCGAAGGGTCACGATATACCCAACGTAACGGCGGTAGGAATTTTGACGGCTGATTCATCGTTGAACTTTCCAGACTTCCGCGCAGGTGAACTTTGTTTTATGCTGATAACTCAAGCCGCTGGACGTGCTGGACGCGCTGATTTGCAAGGTAAAGTTATAGTGCAGGCGTACAACGTAGACGCACCCGCCGTGATTTTCGGTTGCAAGCAAGATTATAAATCTTTCTATGCAGATGAAGTTAGCAAGCGTGAAAAAAATTTTTATCCGCCGTACTGCCGCCTTGTGAAAATTTTGTTTATGTCAGAAAATCAAAACGTGGCTAAGGCGAACGCTCAAGATTTTGTTGACGCCTTCAACGCGGAAATGTTGAGTGATGAAATTGAAGGACCAATCCCAGCTATGATTGAGAATCTGCGCGGCGTTTATCGTTTCGCAGTTTTGATTAAGACGTTGGATTTGGACGCCGTAAGAAAATTTCTGCGTGAAAAAAATCTCCACGTTATGGACAGCGTACAAATTGATATTGATCCACTGACTACAAGCTAAGATTTACTGTCAAGATAAAACTTTGAAAAAATGGCGCACAGGACGTAAAAAAATTTACAAACTTAAATTTACAAATAGATTTTAAAAATATATAATTTGATAACCTTTTTTGAATAATATTTTCTAACGAAGGAGGAATTGTCTTGACGCCTAAGCAGAAAAAAAATTTAATACGAATCGTCGTTGCCGCCGTCTTAATGATAGCCTTTGAGTTTGTCACTTTGACTGGCACGGCGAAATTTTTTTTGTACATGATTCCGTACTTAATAGTTGGCTACGACATTTTAATTAAGGCGGCTAGGGGAATAAAAAATCTTCGCGCGTTGGACGAACATTTTTTAATGGCGGTTGCAACAATCGGCGCGATTGGACTTGCCCTGTATATTGGCGGCGATTATACAGAAGCGGTAGCCGTTATGCTTTTCTATCAAATCGGAGAATTTTTTCAAAGTTACGCGGTCGGCAAGAGTCGAAAAAATATTTCGGAGCTTATGGACATTCGCCCCGATTTTGCCAACGTCGAAACTGAAAACGGCTTTGAAAAAGTTGACCCTGATGAAATTGAAATTGGTACGGAAATTATTGTAAAGCCTGGCGAAAAAATTCCTATTGACGGCGTAGTTATCGCGGGAAAATCTGCGCTGAATACGATTGCTTTAACTGGTGAAAGTTTGCCGCGTGACGTTGAAGTTGGCGCGGAAGTTGTAAGCGGCTGTGTAAATATCAACGGCGTTTTAAAAATTCGTACGACAAAACTTTTTGAAGAGTCGACGGCGTCAAAAATTTTAGACTTGGTAGAAAATGCCAGTTCGCGTAAATCTAAGTCCGAAGAATTTATCACGAAGTTTGCGCGAATTTATACACCGATTGTTGTATCTTGCGCGTTGTCATTGGCAATTATCCCGTCGATTATCACGGGCGATTTTGCAACGTGGATTTATCGCGCTTTAATTTTTCTCGTGATAAGTTGTCCCTGCGCGTTGGTTATAAGCATTCCACTAACTTTTTTTGCTGGAATTGGCGGAGCAAGTCACGATGGAATTTTGATTAAAGGTTCAAATCTTATGGAAACGCTGTCGAAAGTTGAAACCGTCGTCATGGATAAGACCGGAACGTTGACGCAGGGAATTTTTGACGTGTCAGCAGTTCACGCGAAAGATTTTGACGAAAAGCAACTAATTCACCTTGCCGCACACGCTGAAAGATATTCTACGCATCCAATAGGAATTTCTCTGCGCGGAGCTTATCCAAATGAAAATGATAATTGCGACGTTGAAATTTTGGAAGAAATTGCAGGGCAAGGCATACGCGCTAAAATTAACGGCGAAATTGTTAGCGTCGGCAATGAAAAGCTTATGGACGCGGTCGGCGCTGAATGGAAAAGTTGTTATAAGGCTGGAACGATTGTTCACGTGGCGATTGGTGCAAAGTACGTTGGACACGTCGTAATTTCGGACGTTGTGAAACCCACCGCGCAATTTGCCGTTGAGGAAATGTTTTCATCGGGCGTTAAAGATGTAGTAATGTTGACTGGTGACAGTGAAAAAGTTGCCGCGCAGGTTGCCGCTGGATTGGGAATAAAAAATTATCGCAGTGAACTTTTGCCCGCCGATAAAGTTAGCGAACTTGAAAAAATTCTTGACGCTGAAAAAAATTCTAAAGTTGCCTTCGTAGGCGACGGAATTAACGACGCGCCAGTTTTAAGCCGCGCAGATATTGGAATTGCAATGGGCGCAATGGGCGCTGATGCGGCGATTGAGGCGGCAGACGTTGTGATTATGGACGATAACCCGCTGAAAATTCCACGCGCAATTAAAATTGCTAGGAAGTGTTTAGCTATCGTCAAGGAAAATATTGTTTTTTCAATCGGCGTAAAAATTTTGTGTATGGTACTCGGCGCGATAGGAATTGCCAATATGTGGTTTGCGATTTTTGCTGACGTTGGAGTAATGGTGCTTGCCGTACTCAATGCCGCTAGAATGATTTTTAATGCTTAATGCTTAATGCGTAATGCGTAATGAAGAACTACTACTAACTACTAACTACTCACTACTCACTACTCACTAAAATTTTCTAGCCAATGTATTGTGAATCAAATAATTTTGCCATATAATTAACAAAGTTTACTCTGAAAATATTCTGTCTAAAATTTATTGAAGGGAGTGGTACGATGCCTGCGCCAGAAAATGATCTTTTGCAAGACGATTCGTCGGGTATAGGCTCGTTCATACAAAGATATAGCGACGTAATAATTGCTGTCACGCTAGTTATGATTGTCATAATGATGATTATTCCGTTGCCAACTGCTTTATTGGACGTGCTGATTTGTTTCAATATAACCGTTGCGCTTGTCGTCATCATGAGCGCGATTTACAACGAAGAGGCGCTAGATTTATCCGTCTTCCCTTCACTACTTTTAGTCACGACGCTATTTCGACTAGCGCTAAACATTTCATCGACGCGATTAATTTTGATAAACGGTTACGCGGGCGAAGTTATAACGGCATTCGGCAACTTCGTCGTCGGCGGTAATCCAGTCGTCGGTTTCATAATGTTTATAATCTTAGTCATTATAAATTTTATCGTCATAACAAAAGGGTCTGAACGTGTCGCGGAAGTTTCTGCACGTTTTACTTTGGACGCAATGCCAGGTAAACAAATGGCGATTGACGCTGATTTAAATCAAGGCGCGATTGATGATGCGGAAGCTAAAGTTCGGCGTGAAAAAATTCAGCGTGAAGCAGACTTTTTCGGCGCTATGGACGGTGCGTCAAAGTTCGTTAAAGGTGACGCGATAGCCGCAATTATAATTATGTTCATAAACATAGCTGGCGGCTTTGTTATCGGTATGGTGCAACGTGACATGGCGGCGGTTGACGCTTTGCAAACGTACACGCTTTTAACCGTCGGTGAAGGTTTAGTCAGTCAAATTCCCGCGCTGTTAATCTCAACTGCAACGGGCTTGATTGTTACTCGTGCCGCCTCCGAAGGTGATTTAGGAAATGACCTTGTAAAGCAACTTATTCGTAACGAAAGAATTTTCTTCATAACAGCTGGCGTCTTAACGGCGCTTGCCATTGTACCAGGACTGCCAGGCATTCCATTTTTCACGTTAGCTTGTCTTTGTGCATTTGTCGGTTACAATCTTAGAAGAAAAACTGCTGTCGTTGAGGAAGTTAAAGAAGAAGAAAAAGAAGTTAAAGCTAGAGCTGACGCGACGCGACCTGAAAATATTGTTTCACTGTTGCAAGTTGACCCGATGGAACTTGAAATTGGTTATGCGTTAATTCCGCTTGTCGACACTGGACAAGGCGGCGACTTACTCGACCGAATTGTTATGATTCGTCGACAATGCGCCATTGAAATGGGCTTAGTCGTACCTACGATTCGTATTCGCGATAACATTCAGATTAAGCCTAGCGCTTACGTTATCAAGTTGAAGGGTATGGAAATTGC
>JAFSUE010000008.1 GCA_017445435.1 Selenomonadaceae bacterium
TTAAGAAGGTGAAAAAATGATTGACGCAGTTAAAATTCCAGTGACGGAAAATAATTCTGAATCGAAAGACTTAGAAACGCGCTTTGACTTGAAAACTTTTGATGAGTTAAAATATTTTGCGCTTGAAATTTGTGATATGGTGGACGAAGGCAAAAAAATTGACTTGGGCAAGGCGGCGCGTAACGCTAAATATTTCGCTGAAATTTCAAGACGTATTGAAGATATGAAAGCGGGAAAAGGTATAACGTTGACATTTGAAGAATTGGAGAGACTTATTAATGCGAAAGGTAAAATTTGATGTCAGTGCCTTGTCGCACATTATGTACTGGGTACATAATGATAGCAAAATGGTCGATAAAATTTATTCTTTAATCAAAGATATTGACAGGAACGGCGCGGCAAAAGGTATCGGCAAGCCAGAACGTTTAAAGCATTTAAATGCTTGGTCACGTCGAATCACTGATGAGCATCGCTTAATTTACAATGTGGACGATGAAACAATTCATATCATTTCCTGCAAAGGTCACTACGAATAAAAATTTTTTGTGTTAGCTTGTAAAAAAATTTCCTAAAAGCTACAATCTAACACCTAAAAACTAAATTGAGGTGAGAAAACATTTTGAAGTTAAAAAAATATTTTTATTACGCACTTATCCTTATTTTCATTACAGCAAGTTTTTTTGTTATGCCGTCAGCTTACGCGGCGAAAAATAAAAATAAAATTGAGCCAGAAAAAATTTTGTACATTCCGCACGATAACCGCCCTGTTGTACATAAGCAGACGATGGAAGTTGTTGAACGCGCTGGCTACGAAGTGATTATGCCGCCGTATGAACTTTTGGGCAACCGTGAAGATTTAGGACACCCCGATAGATTATGGGAGTGGCTGGAAACTACCGTTGACAAAGATAAAAATATTAAAGCCGTCGTACTTTCTTCCGATTCGCTGATTTATGGCAGTCTTGTCGGTTCGCGCAAGCATTATTACGGCAAGCAGTTAGTTTTGGAACGTACAGAGCTTTTCAGAAATTTTTGCAACGAAAATAAAGACTTGCCAATTTACATTTTCGGTTCAGTAATGCGTACGTCTAGAACTGGTGAGGCGTCAGGTTATGAAGAGCCCGACTATTACCGCAACTACGGCACAAATATTTTCCGCTATACTTCGCTTGTCGACAAGCAGGAACTTGCTGGTTTAACTGCGCGGGAAGAAAAGGAAAAAGCTTTCTTAGAGTTGCTTATTCCTGAACGCGCTATGACAGACTGGATGGACAGACGCGGAAAAAATTATGAATCGAATCAAATGTTGATTGATATGGCGCGGAATAATCTTTTCAACTGCCTTTTGCTTGGACGTGACGATAACGCGCCGTATTCGCAGACGCATAAGGAAGGCAGAAATTTGCAACATTATGGGCGCTCCATTGATCCGCGCCGTTATCAGACAATCGCGGGCATTGATGAATTTGGCTTAATGGTTTTAGCGCGAGCAATTAACGACCTAACTAAAACGTCTCCGCTTGTCTACGTCAACTACAACACAGGCGCTGGTCCAAATATCATTCCTTCATACTCCGACGAAAAAATTGACAAGACAATCAATTCAGAAATTGTTGCAACTGGTGCACGTCGTACTGAAGACCCTGCCCGCGCAGATTTTATTTTCGCAGTAAATACCAATCCCAACGGCATAACTTATGAGGCGGCAGGTTCGCTGAATTATGGGCAAGATCGCGACGGTGTAAATTATTTCGCCAATATGGTCAACAGCCACATTAAAAACGGGCGTCCAGTCGTCATTGCGGATATTGCCTTTGCAAACGGTTCAGATAACGCGCTGATGGAACAGCTTAGACAGCGTGACTTACTTTTCAAGCTTGACGCTTACGCCGCGTGGAATACGCCGACTAATGCTGTAGGTTTCGCGCTTAGTACTGGAATGTTGGCTAAGAAAATGAAATTGTCCGATAAACGCCAACTGCTTTTGACGCGCTACATTGATGATTGGGGCTATCAAGCTAACGTACGAAAAGTTGTTAAGGCGCAGTTACACGGAATGCGCGGCGGCAGTCTTTTCGACGTACTAAACGAAGAAAAATATTTCGCGACCGAGCGCTGCCGTACACTTATGCAAGATTTCGCCAATAAAAATTTGGACAAAGTACAATTCGACGGCGGCTTCAATATAAATTTTCCTTGGAACAGAATGTTTGAATCTGACATTACCTACAAGATAAAAAGCTGACCTTGTACATAAAAAAATATTTTAAGTGCGTGAAGATACGCACTTATTTTTTTGCGCTGAAAAAATTTTTTGTATTATTCCTTTCAAAAATTTTTCAGGATTGACTTTAAACGAAATTGATAATAAAATAAGCCGAAAAATGAAATTAACGTGAAATTTATATAGAGAGAAGGTCAGGAGCTTGTACGGAAAAAAATTTGTAGCGATACTTTTTACAGGGGCGCTTATGTTGAGTAGCACAGCTTTTGCCGCCGAAAGTATGTCAATGTCACTGGAAAAAGCTATTGGGCTTGCGCTAGGAAATAACCATACCATTACGCAGTATGCTGAAGACCGTGAATCAGCACGTTGGGGACTTTCTGCGACGCGCAGGAATTCTGGTTTGCGTCTTGCGTGGAACAATACGACTGGCTACATTGGCGGAAAATATTACAGACCGAATCAAGATTATTATGCACAATATCATTTTTATTATAATGACGACAGATTTAACGGATCTGAAACGCCTCCATATCATACGGAGTCTTCAAATACTTTTACGCTGACAATGCCGCTTTACACTGGCGGAAGATTGGAAAATCAAATTGAAGGCGCTGAATACGCTTTAAATTCGGCAGATTTAAATTTGGAGTACGCTAGACAATATGTAAGGTATCAGACGGCGGAGGCGTATTATCAAGTTTTGCAACGTAACGCAGAAATTCAAGTTCAGCAAGAGGCTGTAAATTATTTGCAAAACCATTTAGATACAATTCAAATTCAGTACGAAGTTGGCACCGTTGCAAGGGCAGACGTACTTTCAACAGCAGTTCAACTTGCTGACTACAAGCGGCAATTAAATTCGGCATGGGGGAATTATGAATCTGCCGTTGCCACTTTAAATAACGTTATGGGAATTCCAGTCGATACGGCGTTGGTCATTAATGACGAATTGGACGATACGCCTTACGAAGTTAGCGAAGATGAATGTATTGCCTACGCGCTTGAACATCGCCCCGATGGACTTGCCGCTGAATATGCAGTGAAACAGGCTACCGCTCAAGTTGGCGCGACAAAGTCAGGGTATCGCCCAAATGTTACTGCTATTGCGCGTGGAATTCTTGTCGGTGAAAAGCCGTTTGAATCGAATCACAACAACCAAGAATACTGGCAACTTGGCGTAAATATTGATTGGAATATTTTTGACAATGGAATAACCGCCGCGCAGGTCAATCAGGCGAAAGCAGCTGAAAGAAGAGCTGAATCACAACGTTTGCAACGAATTGATCAAATTAAACTTGACGTTCACAACGCGTACATTGCAATTTTAACGGCGGCTAAAAATCTTGAGGTTGCATCTTCCGCAGTGTCTGAAGCTGAAAACGCCTATGAAATTGCTAAAGTTCGCTACATTGAAGGCGTCGACACAAACTTAAACGTTATGGATGCGCAGACTAAACTTGCACAGGCTAAAAATAATTATTATGCTGCGCTTTACAACTACAACGTTAGCAAGGCGAAAATGGAACAGGTTATTGGCGTTCCTGTGCAGATTGACGCATTGTCTTATTATACCGCCGTTGCAGAGGGCAAAACTTCACCGAAGGCGCTTGAAGAAGCCGACGTTACGTTAATTTATTCGGACGGCGAAGTTTTTGAAGCGTCAAATAATAATTAAGTTTTCCAGCGCCGAACCTCTCGCGGAATTTAGAATTATTCCATTCTTCATTCTTAATTCTTAATTAAAAAAAATCCCTGTTAAAGCGTGATACTTTGACGGGGACTTTTTATTTACGAAACTTTGATTAAATATTTTCTTTAGCAATATCGACAAGCTTAGTAAAAGCGTTGGGATCGGTGACGGCAAGGTCAGCCATAATTTTGCGGTCGACAGCAACGCCAGCTTTTGTTAAGCCGAAAATAAGTTTGCTATAGGAAATGCCGTTGATACGAGCCGCCGCGTTAATGCGAGTTATCCACAGACGGCGAATTTCACGTTTTTTAGTACGACGGTCACGATAAGCATACGCGCCCGCCTTCAAAACGGTTTCATTAGCTTTTTTGAAAAGTTTACTCCTAGCGCCGCGATAACCTTTTGCGAGCTTGAGTATTTTTTTATGGCGTTTATGTGCAGTAACGCCTGATTTCACTCTTGGCAAAATAAAAACCTCCTTTTAAGTAACTAACCATTGCGCATTCTTAATTCTTCATTCTTAATTCTTAATTCAATTAAGCGTAGGGCAACATTTTTTTGACGCGAGCACGATCAGCCGCCGACGCCAACGCCGCTTTACGGAGATTTCTTTTGCGCTTAGGAGATTTTTTTTCCAAAATATGGCTTTTATAAGCTTTATTACGTTTAAATTCGCCGCTACCCGTGACTTTAAACCTTTTTGCTGTCGCTCTGTGAGTTTTGATTTTGGGCATTGCTATTGTCCCCTCCTTTTGTGGTAGTAGTTTTCTTATTTTTCTGCGCCTTAGGAGAGAGAATCATAGTCATATTTTTACCTTCAAGTTTAGCGCTACGTTCAACGCTTACATTATCGCTCAAAGCTTTAGCAATGTCATCAAGTATTTTGCTACCAATTTCGGGATGTGAAAGTTCACGACCGCGAAACATAATTGTGACTTTAACTTTATTGCCTTCTTCGATAAACCTTTGCGCGTTTTTCAGTTTGACTTCAAAATCGTGCTGTTCGATATTCGGTCTAAGTTTGACTTCCTTAATAGTAACAACTTTTTGCTTTTTGCGTGCCTCTTTATCACGTTTTTGCTGTTCGTAGCGATACTTGCCGAAGTCCATAATTTTGCAAACTGGTGGACGAGCTTTAGGCGCAACTTCGACTAAATCAAGGTGGCGATCTTCCGCGAGTTTAAGCGCATCACGCGTCTGCATAATGCCGAGTTGCTCACCATTTTCGTCAGTCACGCGGACTTCACGAATACGAATTTCTTCATTGATTCTCAAACTGTCTCTACTAATTGTAAATCCCCTCCTCATGGCGCAAACAAAAATAAGGACGTTAGAACGCCCCATTTATATAACTTCCCTATTGAAAAATTTTGACCGCGTCAATGTTACTCAACGGGTGAGAAGTTAGGGCTTCTACTTAACGCGGGAAGTTTAGCATATCAATTTATTTATGTCAAGACACAAAATTTAGGAGCTAGCTTTTAATGCGTAATTCGTAATGCGTAATGAATTTTTCTTTTAAGTAAAAAGAATGTAGTTTATTAAATAAAAAATAAAATTTCCAATTATTCAACACGCCCTAGCTATCTATAACTTGCAAGCGTTGAATCGTCATATCTTCAGGACCAGTTATTTGACAGCCTTTTTTCTTAGCGTACCGAATGTAATTTAAAATTTCGCGTGTAACTCTTTCGCCTGGCGCTAAAATTGGAATGCCTGGCGGATAACACATTAAAAATTCTGCCGCCGTTTCGCCGACACATTCATTGAGCGGTAAAGATTTTTTCTTAGCGTAAAAAGCCGTCTTAGGCGTCGCGTCGACAATCGGTTCAATATATTCAGTCTTCAACAGCCGCGCAGGGTCTTTATGGTAAATTCTTTTAATGTCAGCCAGTGCAGAAATTAACCGTTCAATATCTTTTTTCCTGTCGCCGATTGAAACATAAGCCAGCGTATTAGCAATATCGCCAAATTCCAGCTGAATGTCGTATTCATCGCGTAAAATATCATAAACTTCAACGCCAGCCAGTCCAACTGCGCGGGTGTAAATTGAAAGTTTCGTAGTGTCGAAGTCAAACACCGAATCGCCGTTGATAAGTTCCCGCCCGTAAGCGTACCAACCGCCAAGAAAATTTATTTCGTCGCGTGCATACTCCACCAAGTCTATCACGCCGTCAAAAATTTTTTCGCCATTAAGTGCTAAATTTCTGCGCGAAATGTCAAGACTTGCCATAAGCAGATATGATCCGCTTGTCGACTGTGTTAGATTTATAATTTGGTGAACGTAGCCAGCGTTGATATTTTCGCCGATAAGTAGCAGTGAACTTTGCGTAAGTGAACCGCCCGACTTGTGCATTGAAACAGCCGCCATATCTGCGCCAACTTCCATTGCAGACTTTGGCAAGCGCCGATTGAAATAAAATTGCGTACCGTGCGCCTCATCAGCCAAAAGTTTCATACCGTTATCATGCGCCAACTTAGTCAACGTTTCAATGTCAGAACAAATTCCGTAGTAAGTTGGATTGTTGACAAGTAGCGCCTTAGCGTCAGGATTTTTTTTAATTGCCGCCGCAACTTCTTCAACTTTCATTCCAAGCGAAATTCCTAAACGTTCGTCGACTTGCGGATTGACATATACAGGCGATGCGCCGCAAAGTATCAAAGCGTTAATCGCGCTACGGTGAACATTTCGCGGCAAAATAATTTTTTCATTGGGCTTGACAGTCGACAAAATCATTGCTTGAACAGATGAAGTTGTACCGCCGACCATAAAAAAAGCGTTAGCCGCGCCGAATGCTTGAGCCGCTAACTTTTCAGCGTCACGAATCACTGACACGGGATGACAAAGATTGTCCAGCGGTTTCATTGAATTTACGTCAACGTCTAAACATTGTTGTCCTAAAAATTCCGCCAGTTCATGGTTACCGCGTCCGCGTTTATGTCCTGGCACGTCGAAAGGTACAAGCCGCGTTGCCTTCATACGTTCTAGCGCTTCAAGTAGTGGCGCTCTGTCTTGCGTCAATCCAATTACATTTTCCATTTACTTTACCTACAATCTTTGCAAAAAAAAATCGGCTGAACCGAATTTATATCTAAAAATTTTTTCAAAGTTGGTGGAGACGAAGGGGCTCGAACCCTCGACCTCTTGACTGCCAGTCAAACGCTCTCCCAGCTGAGCTACGTCCCCTTATTTCAAGCGCGTATATGTTAAAATATTTGCCGCTAATTGTCAAGAAAAAATTTTTTACTAATGCGTAATTCGAAATTGAATTAAGAATGAAGAATTAATTTTTAATTTTTAATTCTTCATTCTTAATCAACGTTTCATCCTTTGTACATAAAATAAAAAACTTACAAACTTAAAATTTACAACTCAATTTAAAAATTTTCGTAATGAATTTTTTCAAACTTTAACTTGTCAAGTTCGCGTTGACGCGGCATTTTTTCTGCGTAACCCAAAGCTAGGACAGATTGACAAGCAAAATTTTCAGGGAAATTTAAAATTCCGCGCAGATATTCTTCACTGGATGCGTTATCTGCGGAGTCATTACGTCCGCGAATTTGTATCCAGCAATTTCCGATACCTAGCGACGTTGCCTCAAGTTCCATATTCATCATGGCGACGGAAGAATCTTCAACAATCGTATCAGATTTTTCTTTATCGGCAATGACGACGACGGCACACGCGGCACTTTCAAGCATTTTCGCAACGTTTACGCGGCAGTGTGACATTTTTTCCAACGTCTCACGATTTTTGACGACGATAAATTCACAAGGATATTTTGAGTGACCAGACGGCGCTAAAAGCGCGGCACTCAAAATTTTTTTAACGTCTTCGTCGGAAATTTCCTGCGCGGTGTACTTGCGAACGCTCCGCCTTGTACGCATAATTTCAAGTAAATCAGTCAAGCTTAAAACCTCCCTTCAACTTGGAAAATAAGTTACGCTAGATTTTGGCGATTCGTAAACAGTGACGGCTTTTAAATTCGCCGCGCCGTTGAAAATTTCAGCCGTTGAAAGTTTATCGAAAATTTCTTTAGCGATAATTTCAGCAGTAGGATTTTGATTCGCGAAAAGTTCCAGTTCATTTAAATATTGGTGGTCGAACTCATCTAAAACTTTTTTCAGTTCGTCTTTCAAAATTTTGAAGTCAACCAAAATTCCCAATTCGTTCAGATTTTCACCTTGTACAACCGCTTCGACAATCCAGTTGTGACCGTGAAGGCGTGCGCATTTGCCGGGATAATTTTTAATGTAGTGCGCCGCCTCAAATTCAGATTTTACTTTAAGCTCAAACATTTTCTAGCCCAATTAAATCATAGCCGCATTGGCAAAATTAAATTCATCATTGCGCGAAAGATTTTTTTGACGCGCCTTCAACATTGCTAACGCTTTACCAGCTACTTTCATATCCTCCATAGAACAAATTCCTTCATTACCTTGAAGAGGATACCAACCTGGCATATCCACAATAATTTTTTCGCCTTTGTATTCGTATTCCACTGGTCGAACATCACGCCGCAAAATTTCGCCCGTTTCTGGATGAATCATTGTATTTTCTTCCAATTTAAACACCTTCATTATTTTTCTTTAAACGAAAGTAACGTGAATTCGGATATAACATTTTGCGTAAATTTTACGTAGATAATAATATTTTCATACGGAACGTGATAAACATCTTGCCAAATTTTATGATTCGTGTACGAAGTCATTGATTTGTAGAAATGTTTATCCTCCATTGTTGAAACCAATTCACGAATATCATCTTCATCAAACCCGAGTTTAAATGCAGTTTGAGACGCCGTTATTGTTATTTTAAAGTTGGAAGTTTTAAACTCTTCCAAATTGTAGGTGGGAATAAATTTATCCATTGGAAAATTTATTCGGCAACTTCAATGAATCCAAATTTGTCTTCAA
>JAFSUE010000100.1 GCA_017445435.1 Selenomonadaceae bacterium
ATATGGGGTATAATGCCTTGTATTCTGCTTTAGTAAATTTTTGATTTAAGGATTTAAACTTTTATGGGAGAGATGTTTTATGGCAGCAAGAGTGTTGGTCGTTGACGACGCGGCATTTATGAGAATGATGGTTAAGGACATTTTGACCAAAAACGGATATGAAGTCGTTGGCGAGGCTGAAAACGGTATGAAAGCCGTTGAAAAGTACAAAGACCTGCACCCTGATTTAACGACAATGGATATTACAATGCCCGAGATGGACGGGATTTCCGCTGTTAAGGCGATAAGGAAAATTGATCCTAACGCTAAAATCGTAATGTGCAGTGCAATGGGTCAACAGGCAATGGTTATCGAAGCGATTCAAGCGGGCGCACGTGACTTTATCGTTAAGCCGTTCCAAGCTGATCGCGTACTTGAAGCAGTGAAAAAAGCTATCGGGTGATGTACACCAGATTAAAATTTTTCCTGCCGATTTTACTTGCACTCTTATTTATAACGTTGAATATAAGCTGTGACGCCGCTGGAACTGACGGTGGGTATTTGGCTGGTTACGATACAGAAACCGTGCCGAAGCCTACCGCTGTTTCGTGGTGGTCAACGCTAGCTTATCTTTTAAGTTTAGTTGCCGTATTTGCAGTTGTCGTAGTATTAGCCTACTTCACGGCAAAATTTATTGGTGGACGTTTCAACGCGTCGCGATCTTCAGGCGGCGGTAGAGTGCTTGAAAATTTGCCTTTAGGACCTAATCGCTCTGTCTGCGTAGTTAAAATTGCTGGCAGAGTATTTTTATTAGGCGTGACTGAAAACAATATAACTTTGCTAAGTGAAATTACTGACGACGAAGAAATTGAGACGTTGCAGGAAAACGCGCCGTCGGATATTTTCCCGCAAAATTTTAGTACGTTGTCTGAACTCGTACAAAAAATTCAGCCGCCATTTAAAAAAAAGTAGGGTTAATGATTGGGCGAACTAATGACAATTTTTAAATCATTACGCATTACGCATTACGCATTCCTCATTATTTTCAGCGCGGGAATTTTTTTATTTGCGGCAAACTGCGCGGAAGCGGCGCCGATAATTCCAAGCGTCAACGTCGAAGTCGGTACGGCAGAAACGCCAGATCAAGTTTCGGCAACGTTGCAAGTACTGGCATTGCTGACGGTTATAACGTTCGTTCCAGGAATTTTGATGATGACAACTTGTTTTGTACGAATTGTCGTCGTCATAGGATTTTTGCGAAATGCAATGTCAACGCAAAACGTACCACCTAACCAAGTAGTTTTAGGACTGGCAATGTTTATGACGTTTTACATAATGGGACCTTATTGGAGTCAAGCTAATGAAGAAGGTATTCAGCCGTACTTAAACGGGCAAATTTCGCAGGAAGAGGCGTTGACTAAAACTGTAGCTCCGATACGTGAATTTATGTTTCGTCAAACGCGCGAGGCTGATTTAGCGCTATTCGTCAACTTAGCTGAAGCTGAAAGACCAAATACGCAAGACGACGTTTCAACCTTCGTATTAATTCCAGCGTTTATGATTAGCGAACTTAAGACGGGTTTTCAAATCGGATTTATGATTTACGTACCGTTCATCGTTATCGATATGATTGTTGCAACGACGCTTATGTCAATGGGTATGATGATGTTGCCGCCAGTTATGATTTCCCTGCCGTTCAAAATTCTACTTTTCGTAATGATTGACGGCTGGCACTTGCTAATAAACTCAATAATTCTAAGTTTTCGATAGGAGGAAACATCTTGCGCTTTGAATCTTATGCACAGGAATTTGAAGATTTAATCCTCTACTGCGCCCTTAAGGACGTGACGGGGGGGGAGCAGACGGTTTCTATATTGACGTTGGGGCGAATGATCCTACAGAAATGAGCGTGACAAAATTTTTCTATGATCACGGCTGGCACGGAATTAACATTGAGCCGTTGCCTGACAAGTGCGCGTTATTGATTGAACATCGCCCGCGTGATATAAATTTGTGTATTGGACTCGGCAAGGAAACTGGAAAAATTAACTTGATAGGTGACAATACTGGCGCTACTTTTTCTAATGAAGTAGCTGAAGATTGGAAATTTCCAGCTAAGCGCAGGTTGAAAAAAATTTTAACGTTGTCGGAAGTTCACGAAAGATATTGCGACCCTAAGCAGGATATTCATTTCTGCAAAATTGACGTTGAAGGTTTTGAGCGTGAAGTTTTGGAAGGCATTAAAGATTGGAAAAAATTTCGTCCGTGGATTTTCGCGATAGAATCGACGTTGCCAGGAACGGCGATTCCTTGTCACGACAAGTGGGAAGATATTTTGCTGAATAACGATTACACGTTAGCTTTCAACTTTGGAATAAATCGCTACTACATTGATATTGAACGTGAATATTTAATGCAAGGCTTTCAAAAGGTTGGGCAATTCGTAGCGCAAAATGAAATTGTTAAAATGGTAATGCAAAGAGTAAGTTTTAAATAAAAATTTTATGGAGGGCGGCGCAATGTCAGCAGATTTAGTAATACAGCTTGCACAAGAAGCATTAATGGTTGTGCTGATAGTTTCAGCGCCAATGCTCGGCTTAGGCTTAACCGTCGGCTTAATGGTCAGCGTCTTTCAAGCTACAACTTCTATTCAGGAGCAAACTTTAGCGTTCATACCGAAAATTATTGCCGTCTTCGTAGCAATTTTAATTTTCGGTCCCTGGATGCTTAGCTTAATGGTAGAATTTTTTTCAGGAATTTTTATAAGTATTCCTGCGCGAATTACTTAGCTTGTAGTAAAATTTTCTAGCCACTACTAACTACTCACTACTAACTACTTACTAAATGGAGATTTTATGACGGAGATAGATTTTTTTGACGTACTGCAAGGACAAATTGCGGCATTTCTGCTTGTACTTACTCGTACCAGCGGAATTTTTTTTGTGTCGCCATTTTTCGGCAGTATGAATATCCCCGTCACAATTCGCGCAGGTACGGCGTTCGCCATGACGATTTTAATTTTTCCCGTGCTGATTGAGGAAATGACTGTTCAAGCGCCTGCAACCGTCGTTATGTTCGCGGCGCTCGTCATACAGGAACTTTTTATCGGCTGGCTAATTGGTTTTGTCGGCTACATTATCTTAGCCGCAATAAATATGTCGGGTAAAATTATGGATATGCAGGTTGGCTTTACAATCGCGCAGGTTATGGATCCAACTTCGCATGAACAATCGCCGCTTATCGGTTCATTCCTTTACAATTTGACGATAATTTATTTTCTCGCCGTAAACGGTCATCATATGATTATAGCCGCGCTTATGGAAAGTTTCCGCGCAGTACCTTTTAACTCAATCGTCTGGCATGACTCAATGGCGGATTTTATCGGAAACATTACCAACGGAATTTTTTTAACGGGTATGAAAATTGCAATGCCCGTAACTTTTTCAATCTTGCTGACAAATGTCGGTATGGGAATTTTGGCGCGTACAATGCCGCAGATGAATATTTTTGTTATCGGCGTCCCTATGCACTTAGTAATTGGTACGGCAATGTTAGCGCTTTTAATGCCGTTTTACGTTTTATTTCTGGATGTGATGTTTGATGACATGTACTCAAATATTTCTACGGCAATTCGGCTCATCTCACCTTAGCGATTTTGAAAAAATTTTAGAAAAAAATTTGCACGAAGATAAAAATTTTTTTAGCGAAGAAAATAATTTTACTGAAAAAATTTCTCCTTCACTTCCGCAAAATTTTTTCGACTTACAAAGATTTGCTGAAGGCGATAAAACTGAAGAGCCTACCGCTAAACGTCGCGGTGACGCTAGGAAAAAAGGTCAAGTTGCTAAAAGTCAAGAGCTTAATACGGCGTTTGTACTTTTGGCTGGCTTTTTAGTCATAAAAGTTTTTTGGGAATATATGTACGTCAACGTCGCCGAATATTCCGCCTACATTTTTGGACACCTTCACGAAAATGGAACGTCGGTTGATGACGTTATGAAAATTTTTTTGGACATTGTCAACGTAATGGTTTCGACGGCGTTTCCCGTGATGATTGGCGTTTTAATATTCGCGCTTGCCGTAAATATTTATCAAGTCGGCTTTATGATTTCGACTGAACGCCTTGAACCTAAGCTAAGCAATTTAAATCCAATTAGCGGTTTCGGCAGATTATTTTCAAAACGTGCGCTTGTCGAACTTGTCAAGTCGCTGTTTAAAATTATCGTCATAGGATTTTTTCTGTATCTTTACCTTAAAGATGAAATTCCATTTATGCCTTACTTCATCTATTACGACTTGGAATACAGCTTAGCGGAAATTGCCGATAAAATTTTTGTCATGGCGTTTCAAGTTATCGCCGTTATCATGGTACTGGCGGCGGCTGACTACGCCTACCAAAAGTGGCAGATGACGCAGGATTTGATGATGACTAAGCAGGAAGTTAAAGACGAATATAAACAAATGGAAGGCGATCCGCAGATTAAAGGTAAGATTAAGCAGAAACAACGTCAAATGGCAATGGCGCGTATGATGCAGGAAGTGCCAAAAGCTGACGTTATAGTCACGAACCCGACACATTTAGCTATTGCGTTAATGTACAAAAAAGGAATGGTCGCGCCGCAAATTTTGGCGAAGGGTCAAGATTTAGTTGCTGAAAAGATTAAAGCTAAAGCGCGTGAACATCGCATCCCGATTGTTGAGAATAAGCCGTTGGCGCGGGCGTTGTATGAAACGGTTGAAGTTGGAGACATTGTGCCGCACAATCTTTATCAAGCCGTCGCTGAAGTTTTGGCGTACGTCTACCGCCTTAAAAATAAAAAAGTTCCGCCGCCGCGCAAAACGAATTAAGAATGAATTTTTAATTTTTAATTTTGAAATTCTAAATTCTTAATTCTTAATTAAAAAAACTCCTCTGCTAGATTTACTAGACAAGAGGAATTTTTTTTATGGGATTAATCGACGTAGAAATTTATTTTACTTTAACGACAATGTCTGCTTCATCTTCGCCAGCAATCGCCGCGCCGCTATCAAGGAGAATATCTTTGACAGCTTGCGCAAGTTCGCCGTCACCGATAATAGCCGCCGTCTTACCTTTAAGCGCCGCTGAATCAGCTTCACTCACGGAAATTTCGTCACCAATGCGAATTGTCGGAATGGGTTTATCTTCGACGTGAACGCTACCTTCCATAAGTTCGCCAGCGCCGCCGTCAAATTTGATGATGATATGTCCCAACGTCTTAATGTTGCTGTGGACTTCGCCGCCAACTTTGATAATTTTAAATTCGCTGTCAGCAACTTTGAGAATATCGCCAGGCTTAATTACGCCGTCAAGCTGGTTGCCGCTGTGCAGTACGGAAAATTCGCGAAGTTCAGGCAAAACCATTGAATCATCAAACAGCACCATCATTTTCACGACGTTTAAAAACTTCGGCACATCTCCGCCAACGCCTACAATTTTCGTTTTGTAAAATTTTTTCGCCATCAGTACCCCGTTACTGAGAACTTATAAAAAGTTAAAAACTTTTATGTCCCATTCCTGCTTCAACGCGTCCGCTTTTGCCGTAGCTACTCACGTTTGCTGTAACGCTCCACAGGCTTTAATTCCCCGCTAACGTACGGGTACTATTGTCCAAATTTGGTTTTAGTTCAGACGCGCATATTATACAGAGAATACTTAAAAAGTCAACATAAAAAGTTTTCAGTAACGGTTTCACCTCCTTTTTAAAATTTTTATTGTTTTATAATTTTTTGTAAACTATATTTAATCGTTGAGAAACCTCCCAAAATATTCAGAAATTTTTTCAACTTTCAATTTAAATTCGTCAAGCTAATAATTTATCCTGCCGCTTAAATTATTTGCGCCAAAATTTTTTTACAATTTCTCCAAAAGTTTGCTAATCTCATCAACACAATCTGCGCGGGGGAAGTTGAAAATTTCGCCGCTCTTACGAACTTTAACTTCAACAGAATTATTTTCCACCGTCTTGGGACTGACCGTCACGCGAATAGGATAGCCGATTAAGTCGCAGTCTTTGAACTTGACGCCAGCGCGTTCCTTCCTATCGTCAAGCAGTACGTCGACACCTAAATTTTTTAACTCACTGTAAAGTTTTTCAGCGTATTCCAACTGCGCGGAGTCTTTCACGTTGACGACGGCTATAACGACTTCAAACGGCGCAATGGCTCGCGTCCAAATAATTCCGTCTTTATCGTTATTCTGCTCAATCGCCGCCGCCATTGTACGACCAACGCCAATTCCATAACAGCCCATTTCAAAAAATTTTTCCTTCCCATTTTCATCAAGGAAAGTTACGTTAAGCGCCTTACTGTATTTATTGCCGAGCGTGAAGACTTGCCCGACTTCAATTCCGCGCGTCATCTTCAAACTTTTTCCGCAATGTGGGCAAGGATCGCCAGCTTTCACCATACGAATATCCGCCACGATAATTTTTTCTGCGTCGAAGTCACGTTTAGGATTGACGTTGATAAAATGCGCGTCGACTTCATTAGCGCCAGCAACAGCATTGTACATTTCCATAACCGTCGCGTCGACAATTATAGTTGCGCCGTCTTTCAAGCCGATAGGTGACATAAAGCCAGCACTGCCGCCGACTGCGTTAATTGCCGATTCTTCCGCCATATGAAGATGTAAAGCGTTGGAGACGTTCAAAACTTTAATTTCATTGACTTCGTGGTCGCCGCGTACAAAGACAAGAATCAATCTGCCGTCGTCATCTTGGAAGGCAACGGCTTTAATCGTCTTTTCAATCGGCACGTTGAGAAAATTTTTTACAAGCTCAATCGTATGACAATTTGGCGTAGAAACTTTTTCAAGCGGTTTAAGTTCCTCAACAGCCGCGCAGATAACTTTCAATTCGGCTTTTTCATCACTTGCCGCGTAGTCGCAATTTTCACAGTAAGCAATGGAAGATTCGCCGCTTGGGGCAAGTACAGTAAATTCGTGGGAATGACCGCCACCAATCGCGCCGTTATCAGCCTCAACTGCGCGGAACTTCAAGCCGCAACGCGTGAAAATTCTGCTGTAGGCGTCGTACATTTTGTCGTAGGAAATGTTCATGCCGTCAACGTCTTTGTCAAAGGAATATAAATCTTTCATGACAAATTCACGGCTACGCATAAGTCCGAAACGTGGGCGAATTTCATCGCGATATTTATTTTGTATTTGGTAGAGCATAAGCGGCAGTTGCTTATAGGAATTGACTTCGCCGCGAATAAGTGACGTTACCATTTCTTCATGAGTTGGACCTAAGCAAAATTCCCTGCCGTGACGG
The DNA here is from genome assembly GCA_017445435.1 of Selenomonadaceae bacterium. Lineage (GTDB taxonomy): Bacteria > Bacillota > Negativicutes > Selenomonadales > Selenomonadaceae > Quinella. The sequence continues at coordinate 7,272 of JAFSUE010000100.1, forward strand.
TCTTTCAATCTCATCATTTCATCGCCGTATACTGCCCAACGCCCTGACTCTTTCCAAATTTCAGCAGGTTGAGTTATCGGCATCATTACTTCTTGCCCGCCTTTAGCGTCCATTTCTTCACGAATTATTTGTGAAATTTTTTTCATGACGCGCCAGCCCAGCGGCAAGTATGAATACATTCCGCCAGCAGATTTTCTGATTAAACCTGCGCGGAGCATAAGTTTATGGCTTGTCAATTCAGCTTCGGCAGGTACTTCGCGAAGTGTCGGCGCGTAAAGTTCAGTTGCTTTCATTAAATTACCTCAAATTTTTATTAAATTAAAGTTTTGTATTTTTTAGTGAACTACTTTATTAACAATCTAACTTTCCATGTTCTTTGATATAGTTTACTAAGCCGCCAGCGTTAGCAATTCCCTGTACGAAAGGCGGCAATGGGTGAGCGTGGAAAATGTCGCCAGTCGTCAAATTTTCAATCGTGCCGTTATCAGTATCGACGCGCAAAACGTCATTAGCAGAAATTTTTTCTACGGCGTCGCCAATTTCTAACAGCGGCAGACCGATATTAATTCCGTTGCGATAAAAAATTCTTGCAAAGCTAGCCGCCACGACAATTTTAATTCCCGACGCTTTAATTGCTACTGGCGCATGTTCACGGCTTGAACCGCAACCAAAATTTTTTCCGCCAACCATAATTTCGCCGTCTTTAACCTGCGCGGCAAAATTTTTGTCAATATCTTCCATACAATGTTTAGCAAGTTCCGCAGGCTCGAACGTGTTCAAATATCTTGCGGGGATTATAACGTCCGTATCGATATTGTCGCCGTAACGCCAAACTTTTCCTTTAACTTTCATTTATACGTTCCTTTCGTCTTAAAGTCAACGTCAAACAATATAGGGCGCCCAAGGATGGGCGCCCGCCCGCACTTGTCACAGGACGTGACAAAGCGGGCTGTTTTTTTCTTTGCCAGGCGTTTCTTTTTTTTCCAAAAAAAGAAATGCCGTAATAATTTAAATTAAATCAGCGAAAAACTTTAACGCGCTCTTTGACGGGCAATTTGACGATAGCGTCAGCCGGTTTCTCAATTCCTCCGAAAACCATCTGCGCGACGAGTTTCCAGCTGGCGGGCACGTCAAAAACTTTTGCAATTTCGGCGTCGATAAGCGGATTGTAATGCTGAATGTTGACGCCGAGCCCCAAATCTTCAAGCGCCGTCCAAATCGCGAATTGGAGCATACCGTTAGCCTGCGCCGCCCAGACAGGGAAATTTTCGGCGTAAGTCGGGAATTTTTCCTGCATCGCCTTGACGGTATCAGTTTCCTCAAAATAAAGAATCGTGCCGTAGCCAGCCGCGAAGCCGTTAATTTTCGCCTCGGTGCCGGAAAATTTATCAGCGGGAACAATTTTTTTGAGCGCGGCTTTGGTAATTTCCCAAACGTTTTCGTGGTGCTCGCCCATTGTGACGATAACGCGCGCCGACTGAATGTTGAACGGCGACGGAACTTCCTTAGTCAGGCGTTCGACGGCGGCGATAATTTCAGTTTCAAGCACGGGAATATTTTTACCCAGCGCGTAAATCGAGCGGCGGTTAATGACAGCCTCAGTAAAATTTCTCATAACAAATTCTCCTTACTTGTGCATATCGCCGGTCTGCAAAAAGCGCGAATGGAAACTCAGCGCCTCGTCAATCAAATGCGGCGTGTTATTTTTCTTAGTAGCCTCAAGCGCGCGGTTATAATAATCCAGCAGAATCGGGCGATAATCTGGGTGAGCGCACTTGTTGATAATTTCCAGCGCACGGCTGCGAGGCTCAAGCCCGCGCAAATCCGCAATGC
>JAFSUE010000101.1 GCA_017445435.1 Selenomonadaceae bacterium
GCGATTTTACCGCTGACTTTATGGAAGGCTGGATGGACGAGGAATATTACGTTGGAACTGGCAATGCGCATGCCATTAGCCCACCGCGTGAAATGGAGGCTGGCGGCGACCGTATTGAATATTTCGGTAAAGACGGCGGCAAGGCTATTATCACTGGTCACGCTTGGGCGATTCAAGAAAATAATACAATGCGCGGCAATCGATTAACGGTTTATCTTGCTGACGATAAAAATTTGAAAGTTAAACCTGCGCCGCAAAATGTGACTGCGCCGAAAGTTGAAGAATTTGACGTTTTCAATGAAGAAGTGTTCAGCCGTGAAAATAATACTTCAGCTACAAATAATAATTCAACCGCTGATAAAAAATCTACTGATGAAGGCGTCGAAGTTTTTTCCGAAGAAAAGAAATAGGAGGAATTTTTGTAGTACGTAGCAATTAGTGGATAAAAAACTACTCACTACTCACTACTAACTAAAATGTACATTGAAGCTAAAAAATTAGTCAAGGCGTTTAAAAAGCGCGTCGTAGTCAATGAAGTTTCTTTGAAAGTTGAAAAAGGCGAAATTGTCGGACTGCTTGGACCGAATGGCGCGGGTAAAACTACTTCGTTTTATATGATTGTCGGACTTGAAAGACCTGATTCGGGCGAAGTTTTCATTTCGGACGTAAATATTTCACGAATGCCAATGTATAGGCGGGCGCAACTTGGTATCAGCTATTTAACGCAGGAGGCGTCAATTTTCCGCAAGTTAAGCGTCGAAGAAAATATTATGGCGATTCTTGAAACAATGGACTTGAAAAAAGATGAACGCAACGATAGACTTGAACGACTTCTGCGCGAATTTAATATTGGACACGTGAGAGAGCGTAAAGGTACGGAACTTTCTGGCGGTGAACGTCGGCGCGTTGAAATTGCACGTTGCCTGGCGCTTGAACCGCAATTTATTTTATTGGACGAACCATTTGCAGGCGTCGACCCGCTTGCAGTTGCTGATATTCAAGCGATAATTCGGTATCTGCGCGAACGCGGCATGGGAATTTTAATCACGGATCATAACGTCCGCGAAACGTTGAATATTGTTGACCGCGCATATATTTTGAATGAAGGTAAAATTCTTTTGGAAGGCAACGCTACTGAAATTGCGGAAAGTCCTATTGCGAAGAAATTTTATCTCGGCGACAATTTTAGATTATAGTTAGTAGTCAGTAGTCAGTAGTTAGTAGTTAGTAGTATTTTTTCACTACTCACTACTCACTACTCACTAAGAAACGGAGTGCGATTCATTGCGCCTTAGAATTTTAGATTTATATATTTTGCGTGAAGTATTTTACGCGCTAATATTTGCAATTTGCGCATTCACGGCGGTATTTATCGGCTCGGGAACTTTATTCAGAATTGCAAGATACATAACTGAATACGGCGCGTCAGTTTCTTCCGTCATAAAAATTTTTGTGTACGGCTTGCCAGGAATAATTATGTGGACCTTTCCAATGTCAACGCTACTGGCAACGCTTTTAACTTTCGGGCGTCTTTCAAGTTCCAGCGAAATAACCGCAATGAAATCGTGCGGAATAAGTTTCAGCCGAATTGCCGCGCCTGCAATTTTTTTAGGCTTAGTCGTCAGCATTTGTTCAATTCTTTTCAATGAACACGTCGTCCCTTGGTCGAAGACCGCGTACAATAACGTTGTCTACTATGAAATTCAAGGCAATACTGAAATGAAGTCGCAAGACCACATCATTGTTAAAGAAATTATGAACGATAAGATTCAGCGGCTTGTCTACGCGCGGGAATATCGGGCAAGTGATGAAACGTTGCAAGGCGTGACAATGCAGGAGTTCAACGAAGACGGCAAAGTTTCTCACGTTGAAAATGCAAATTTTGCGGAATGGCGCGATGGGCAATGGATTATGCACGAAGGAATTATTTACGACATTTCAGAAGATGACCGTACCCGTTCAATGCGTTTTAATCGCCAAATTTTGCCAGTTAAAGCTAGCCCGCGTCAAATTGTCCGTGAACAGAAAACGCCTGAAGAATTGACGATGAAGGAACTGCGAGCGCAAATTGAAATTATGAAGTCACAGTACATCAGCACGAATGAACTTGAAACGGAACTTTATCAGCGCTTTACAATTCCGCTTGCAAGTCTAGTTTTCGCGTTGATCGGCGTACCGCTTGGACTTCAACCGACTAGAAATAGTTCATCAATGGGCTTTGCATTTTCCGTCATTATAATTTTTGTTTACTACGCAATAATGACGCTGGCAAATGCAATCGGTATTGGCGGCTTGCTCAATCCAATGATAGCTGTTTGGATACCAAACGCGATTGGGCTTTTATTTGGGTGCGTGCTAATTTATCGAGCGTCGCAGTAAATTTATGATTAATGCCAGTAAAAATTTGAAGTTTCATCAAAAATTTCTACAGAGTAAATTTTTAGGATACGCGGCAGGGAAATTTTCTATTAACGCGAATAATAAAGCAACGTAAATATTAAAATTTATTAAAAGTTGAATTTGAGGAGGATTTTAAAGTGGACGAAAAATCATTGGTAAAGACGGAAACGGGTCTTGGTACGGTAAAAATTGCAGACGAAGTTGTCAGCATCATTGCAGGTTTGGCGGCTACGGAAATTGAAGGCATTGCTGGGATGAGCGGCGGACTTGTTGGCGGTATCGCTGAAATGCTCGGTCGTAAAAACTTTTCTAAAGGCGTGAAAGTTGAAGTCGGCGAACGTGAAGCGGCTGTCGATCTTTTCATCATCGTTAAATACGGCGTTCGCATTCCTGATGTTGCACTTGCCGCACAGGAAAATATTAAACGCGCTATCGAAAATATGACTGGTCTTTCTGTCGTTGAAGTCAATGTTCATGTACAAGGCGTCAACTTCCCTGAAGATGAGGAAAAAGCTGAAGAAGTCCGCGTCAGATAATAATTAAGAATTTAGAATTAAGAATGTATAATTAATTCTTAATTAAAAAGGAGACGACGATTTTGGGAATACTTAGTCGCCTGTTATTGTTTTTGTACGTGCTGGTTGTAATAGCGGCGCTGGTCATTGCGGCGGGCGTATGTCTGAATTATATCCCAACGCAAATTTGGCAAGACGAATTGCAATTCATTATTCGACAACAAGAAACATTAGCCGTACTTGTCGTAATGTTGATAGCAAGTTTTTGTTTATTAAGCGCGGCAGTGTCGGGGAAAAAATCTGTAAAAATTTTAAATACAGACGTTGAACTGGCTAAAGATGTTACTGGCGAAGTGAAAATTACAATCGAAGCATTGACAGGAGTTGTTGAGCGGGCGGCTTTAACGGTGACGGGAGTACGACAAGTCAGCGCAAAAGTTTACAGGCAAGAAGGCAATGTGCCGTTGAAAGTCCAGCTTGAAATAGTTTTAAGTCAGGGATACACGGCGCAAGTTATTGGCGAAAAAGTAAACAAAGCGGTGAACGATGCCTTGATGACAACGGCGCAAATTTCAGACGTGCCAGTAGAAATAAAGGTAACAGAAGTTACTCACGCGATTATTGAACGTGAAAGGCGCGTCGTGTAGGTGTTGCTGTGTTTAACAAAATTAAATCTTTAAAAAATTTAATAGCCGAAACTTTCACTGGTAATCATGGCAGTATCGAATTTGAATTGTTGAAAACTGATCACGGTTTGATATACGAAGAAACGGCGATTATTGAACGTATCGCGGAACGTACTGCGCGGGCAATTAAAGGCATTCATAAAGCATCTGCAGTCGCTGATAAGCCTGTAGGTACTGCGCCGCTGAAAGTTCGTTTTAACGTCGTGATTAAACAAAATTATTCTGCCAATGACTTAAGCGAAAAGTTAATCGGTGAAGTTAAGAAAAATTTAGATGAATTATGCGGGATTATGAATGCAACGGTTGACGTAAAAATTACAGACGTTGAAAGGTCAGAGCTTAACCGTAGGGTTAAATAGGCGGTGAATATTATGTGGAAAGAGATTAAGGAGCTACTTAAACTTTATTTTGAGTCGCACTTCACGCGCAAAATCGGCTTTCTACTTGGCGTCTTTTTAGGAATTTTGATTTTAATTTTTGGACCGTTGCAAACTTTTTTCCTGCTGTTTTGTGGAGTAGTCGGGCTGTATGTCGGCTCGCGCTTTGATGATGAAGACGACTTAGTAGGGCGGACGCTTAGAATGCTTGAACGCGTCTTGCCAGAACGTTTTCAGCGCTGGTAAATTGAATTAAGAATTAAGAATTTAGAATTATTGATGCGTAAAGTGGATTAGGAAATGGACGTTACAGAGGCAAGAGAAACGGCGTTTAAAGCATTGTTCCAGTTGGAATTTGCGCCGAATGACGAAACAGAATTTTACGAAAAACTTTCAATCGAAAACGCTATTGAGGAAGATACTAAAGTTCAGCAGCGGCGATTGACTTACATTGAAGACGCGGTGAAGGGTACTCGTGCTAATCTCGCGGAGATTGACGAAATGATAAAATCGCGCTTGAAAAAAGGTTGGACGCTTTCAAGACTTTCGACGGCTGATAGAAATATTTTGCGGCTTGCCGTCTACGAAATGGTCTTTGCTGAAAAGAAAATTCCCGTGAGCGTCGCAATAAATGAAGCTATCGAACTTGCCAAAAAGTACGGCGCGGACGATTCTAGCCGATTCATAAACGGTATACTCAATGCTATCGGCAACAGTAACGCGGCAACAAATTCTAATCCTTAATCTTCATACATTCGGACGTTGTCCGATTTTTTTTTGCAGGTGATAAAATGTCAGATGAATTTAAAAATTTTTGGAAGGCGCGGGCTGAACTCGTTGAAGAAAATCTCAAGCGTGAATTGAACGCTACGAATACGATTGATGAAAAAGTTTTGCAGGCAATGGAATATAGTTTACTTAGCGGCGGTAAAAGAATTCGCCCCGTGCTTTTAATGGCGGCGGCAGATACAATTTCAAATGATGGCGAAAAATTTTTGCACGTAGCCTGCGCGTTGGAAATGATTCATACGTATTCTCTGATTCACGACGATTTACCCGCGATGGATAATGATGACTATCGACGCGGCAAGTTGACTAATCATAAAGTTTTCGGTGAGGCGACGGCAATTTTAGCTGGTGACGCGCTTTTAACTTTAGCGTTTGAAGTCATCACGCGGCAAGAAAATGTTGAGCCGAAAATTTTATTGTCAGTGATTCGCGAAATTTCAACGGCGGCAGGAATTTCAGGATTAATCGGCGGTCAGTCAATCGATTTGCAGTCTGAAGGCAAAAAAATAAATTTGGCAACACTGCGTACAATGCATCTTGGCAAGACAGGCGCACTTTTCCTAGCGGCGATAAGGTCAGGCGCAATTTTAGCTGGTGCATCTGATGAAAAACTTGACGCCTTGACGAAGTACGCGGAAAATTTTGGGCTGGCATTTCAAATTACGGATGATATTTTAGACGTTGTTGGAGACGAAAAAAGTTTGGGTAAACCAATCGGCAGTGACGCCCGCAATGAAAAATCAACTTACGTGACGTTAATGTCGCTTAGTGAAGCCCAAACTTTGGCGGCATCGACTGTTGAAAATGCTGTCGACGCGTTAAAAATTTTTGGCGATGAAGCAAACTTTTTGCGCGAATTGGTAAAGTTTTTAATCGGGCGCAGAAAATAGCTTTTAGGTGTTAGCTTTTAGCTTTTAGGAAAATAATTCTACATTCTTAATTCTTAATTCTTAATTGAACTAAGTCGGCGTTTAAGTTCGGCTTGAAAATCTTCACCGCCAGCTTGCAGTTGAACTTCAACGCAGATAACGTAAATGGGAATGCTCCAATCAGCGCGTGCCACTTCATCAGGAATTTTCACGGCGTCTTTTTCCGTCATAACGATTGATTCCGCGCCAAGTGCGTCAGCCTGCTGTAAAATGTCCTGCATTTCGTTCATAGTGTATTCATGATGATCGGGATAGCGCAAACTTTCCAGCACAACTGCGCCTAAATCTCTAAGCGTACGTTCAAATGAGGCGGGATTTCCTATCGCGGATACCGCCATTATTTTTTTGCCCGCAATTTTAGCAACGTCAACGCCTTCCTGCGTCAAATCTGCGAACCAATCGCCCAACGCTAAAAATCTGCGCGGTCTATGAACACTTTCGACGATATGCGCCTTGTCATTGTACTTGCGAACTGTTTCACGAATATATTCACAAGCGCCAGCCTCCGCTTGGTCAATCTTCGTTATCAAGCAAACATCTGCGCGGCTTATATGCGAAATTGATTCGCGCAAAGTTCCACGCGGCAAAATATGTCCGTTGCCGAAGACGTTTACCGCGTCGACCAATAAAATATCTAAATCGCGTTCAAGTTGCCAATGCTGATAACCATCATCTAAAATCGCAACTTCCGCGCCAAAATTTTCAATCGCGTATTGACCAGTAACAGACCTTTCCGTACCGATTAAAACGGGTACGCCAGGCAAATGTTTAGCCAACATATACGCTTCGTCGCCAGCTTCGTACTCCGTCATTAAAATTTTTTCTCCGTCAGATACAACGCCAACTTCGCCGCTCCAATTTGCACGGTAGCCGCGATTTAAAATTACAACTCTATAGCCCATATCTTGAATATCACGCGCCAACTTTTGAGCTGTCGGCGTTTTGCCCGTGCCGCCAACTGTAATATTGCCCAAGCTTATCACGAAACAATTCAGTCTGTCTTTACCAGAAATTCCAAGTTGATAGCCCCAAAGACGAATGTTGACAAGTGTTTCATAAATAAGCGAAAAAATGTAAAGCCCAAACATTACAATGTGCATTGAAATTCCATGAACTTCCTTTGTATGAAGAAAATGGCTGAAGTAAGTTTGCAGATTCTCAACTTTTTGTGTCGTATGTGGACGGTTAGTATTTTCCCACGCTTCATATTCAGTCAACATTTTCCGCAGGAGAATTGCTGACTTACGGGACGCGCCGCGATTTTCACGAACAATTTTTAGCGTTTCCTCCTCAAGTTCACGCCGCCGCGCAGGATCATCAAATAATTTTTTCACCTGTTCGGCAAGTTCTTCAGGACTGTTTACGGTAACGCAGGCATCACGATTTTTGAAGAGTGCGTGAGTATCCTTGAAATTTTCCATATGATGACCGACGATAATAGCTTTACCGTGCGCCGCAGGTTCCAAAATGTTATGTCCGCCGTGCGTGACAAGTGAGCCGCCTACGTAAATTACGTCGCCGACGCTGTAAATTTTTCCAAGCTCGCCAATCGTATCTAAAATGATAATATCTTCGTTAGCAGGCGGACGCTCCTGCAATTCCGTCCGTTTAGCAACGGTAAAGCCAGCACTTTTGCAAAGGCTTACAACTTCACGGGTACGCAAAAGTTCACGTGGCGCAATGACAAGTTTTATATTGGGATGAGATGCACGAACAGCTTTAAAGGCGTTCAAAATATAATCTTCTTCACCGCGATGAGTACTGCCAGCAAGTAAAATTCCTTCGGCGTGTTCAAGCCCCATTTCCGCCAAAATTTTTTTATGTTCCTCCGCCGTAACGTCCGTATATGTTTGGTCGAACTTAGTATTGCCTGTAACCGTTACTAAATTTTTTGGTGCGCCAAGTTCCAAAATATAATCGGCGTCAATCGATGACTGCATTGCGAAAAGTTTAACGGTACGAATCATATCCGTTAAGATTGAAAACATATATTTATAGCGGCGAACGCTTTTATCAGAAATTCGACCGTTGACCATCATAACTGGAATGTGAAGTTGCCGAGCATTTTTTAAAAAGTTGGGCCACAATTCCGTTTCAACTGGCAGAAAAACGCGCGGGTGTATCCTTCGCAAAACCATTGCCGCGATGAATGGCAAATCAAGCGGGAAATAAATTATACTGTCGGCGTCTTTAATGATTCGGTTAGCCATTTCGTAGCCGTTTGTCGTGACGACTGAAACTAAAATCGGCGACTTTGGAAATTCCTGCCGAAATTCTTTTATCAGTGGACTTGTAGCTACAATTTCACCAACTGACGCCGCGTGTACCCAAATACAATTTTTCTTCGCGACGGGACGCAATGCACCTTTCGGGAAAATGCCTAAACTTTGTCTGATTCGTTCGACAAAACCTTTTTCGCGTACAGAGCGCACTAAAAAGACTGGAATTATTATTATTACGACCATTACTGCCGCGAGATTATAAAAACTGTATAGTACTTGCATTCAAACCACCGTTTATTAGCTTTTAGCTTTTAGGAAAAACTACTAACTACTAACTACTAACTACTTACTACTTACTAAATAATTTTTCGCGAAGTTCGACGGAAACAGCGTTAGGAAAATGCGCGAACATATCATTAACCCAAATATTCCACATACGCCGTGCCTTCCATTCCGCCGCAAAATGAAAATAATATACAAGCGGAATTAAAACTGGCGTTCCGATATTGTCGACGATTCTAACTTGATAAACGCCTTTGGGCGACTCCTGCACCATAAAGTTTGCGGTATTCCTATCAACCGTCACGATACATTCACGCAGAAAATCTTCCTTGAACTTCATCAAAACATTTTCAACCGTTTGCAAGGGAATTTTTCCTGCGTCCGCGTCACGAAGAAAGACGCCTAAATCTTTGCTGGTGTTGCCGTCATAATCCCGCACACGTTCATAAACGTAGCCCGTGCCGAAATTAGTTTGCACTGTGCCGAAATATTTTGTAATTAGCAGGGAATTTTTCAGATGATCCGCGCAGATTCGCCTATAGCGCAGTTCCTTTTCAACGTCGCGAATATTGCCGCTGTACGCAATTTTCACGCACTTTGAAGGGTCAAGCGGGTGGATAAAAGTTTTTTGGCGTCCACCCATTCCAATAAAAAAATCATCACTTAAAGTAATTTCCTCAATCATCTTTCACTTACCACTAAATTTATCAATCCATTGCAAAATTTTCAGCTGAATTTGCGCTAAATCACTGACGCGCTTTATAACTGCGCAGTCATAAATATTCGCGTTGCTGATAACTTCTGCCGTCAAAATAATTTCCTTATTACTGCCCAAATTCAAAATAATTTCTTCATCACCATTCATAATTTCCGTTAAAATAATTTCGCCGTCAACTTCCGCGCAGATTCGTACAGGCTCATCGACGTGAAAGCGATACAGACTTAGCGGAATTTTTTCAACTTCATAAGGGACAATGTATTTGTAGAAAAAATCTTTACCAATACAAAGTTTGATGAACGGCTGAATTTGTCGTAGCGGTTCGGCATTGGCGAAAAATTTTATATCGGCAATGCCAAAATCTTTTCCAACGTCGACAGGAATAATTTCTGCGCGGCGTACAAAAATTTTTTTCACATCGTGAATAGCTGGCAGTCCACGCGCTGGCAACTTCATTTTAATTTCAGTGATATTATCAATAGAAAGTTTGTCTTTGTCAATGGTGACGGCAAAATTATCAAGTTCCAGCCGCAAAATAATTTCTGCGGACGATTCATCAATCGGGTTACCGTAAATTTCAATTCGCTGAACTTGTACTGCATCATCAAAGTTAAATTTTAAATCAGAATTTTTTTCAGCGCGATAAATTTGGCTATCTGTACGGCGTTCAAAAAAAATTTCGTCAGAATTTAAAATTTTAAGCGGCGAAAGTTTTTGACGCTGGGACTTGTACGCCAAAATTGCGTTGGCAAGTGGATTTTCTTTCAGCAAAGTTTTTCGGCAATTTTCAGGTACAGGAAAGCGTACGCGATTTTTCCACGAAAAATTTGCACGGTCGATAATGTCGAAGTCGTAATTGTCAGTGACGCCAACTTTTGGACGGCGCGTAGAAAAAAGATTCGGCGCGTAAAAATCTGGTACAGAATTTATTGCCGTCGCCAATGCAAATTTTTGATAAACTTCAGGTCGATAATCCCGCGTTTCAATTAAAATTTCGTCAAGGACACTTTCAAACGTCGACGCTAAATTTTTGTAGTCAACCGCATAGAAAATTATATTGGCGCGAAGGTCAAGTAAAATTTTTTTTAATTCGGCTTTAATATTTTTTTCGGCAAGGAAAATGATTTTTTCGCGTGGAACTTTTAAAATATCAAGCGCCATAGAAAGTTCGTCGTCGAAAGTTTTACATTGCGAATAGGCAATAAAAATTTCCGCCTTAGCTTCTGCGAAATTTAAAATCATATTGCCCGCAACGGCTATTTCGTCACTTGGACGCGGTGCTAAAATTAAAATTCGCGTGCCGAAATATGAACGGTCGAAAAAAGAATTTCCGACGGGATTAAATTCCTGCTCCTCTACACATTCGCTGGAAAGTTCAAGCGCAGAGCCAATGCCTGCCTCAAAAATCTTTTCGCGCATCAAAAGTTCACCTATATTAAAAATTTTCTATCGAAAAATTATAACCTAATTTTATAATCGCGTCTAGCGAAAAAAAAATTGTGCCACTTAATCCAGTTTAGCTTAAAGATTGAAAGCTGAACTTTTGGATTCAGTGACGCTTTTTTTGAATTAAATCGTTGTGAGAGTATCAAAAGATGAAACTTTCGACAAAAAATTTTATCCTGTGTGTAAGCGAGAGGAACAAAAAATGTTGAAGTCTCAAAAGAATTATATCACAGAACCTTTGAAGATTTTATTTTGGTCATTTGCGTTTTTGTTGATGATTTGTATCAGGCTACTGTTCTTGAGTGAGTGATTACCATCGCCGTTTGTGGTGAAATTTTAGGTGTTGATTCTGAATATTTTTTTGTCAAGAAAAATTATCGGTAGCCTAAAATGTGTGACCGCAGTCAATTAACTTAGCTAAATTTTTCATCTTTGCAGACAAAAAATCATAATCTAGCAATGAATTTTTAAATGATTCGTACGGACAATGACTTTCGCGCAAAATATCCATAGCGATTTTAATAATTTCAAGTGAAATGTACTTGCCAC
>JAFSUE010000102.1 GCA_017445435.1 Selenomonadaceae bacterium
AAATAGCATTGAGGTTGTCTCCTCCGATATTCACATTGTCGCCGATAAAGCCGTAAATGTTGCCGCTACGTCTGAAAATACTGCTAAAGCCGCGCAGAAGGGCGAAGAGCTTATGCAGGAAGCTATTGCGAAGATGAATAGTATTGAAAAGAGCGTACTTGCTAGCGCTGAAGTTGTCGAACGTCTCGGCGAAAGTTCAAAACAAATTGGGCAGATTGTTGAGGCTATTTCAGAAATTGCGGAGCAGACAAACTTGCTTGCATTGAATGCGGCGATTGAGGCGGCACGCGCTGGTGAACACGGCAGAGGATTTGCCGTCGTATCGGAGGAAGTTAGAAAACTTGCTACGGCGTCACAAGAATCTGCTGAAAAAATTCGTGACAGAATTGAATCAATTCAGCGTTCAACGGAAGAAGCAGTTGTTTCTATGAAGGGCGGCACTCAAGACGTTGTAGCAGGTACAGAGGCTATTCGCGAAGTTGGCGTACAGTTCAAAGAAATTATGAAAATGGTTGACGGTATCAAAGACGAAATTAAAGGTATCAATCAATCTGTCAAAACTGTTTCTGACGGCGCATCAGAAATTCTCACGGCTACAACGTCGATTGATAAAGCTAGCCAAGCTACGAATCAGCGTACACAGTCAATTTCTTCCGCTACTGAAACGCAATCTGCGTCCAATGAAGAAATTGCGGCGGCGGCTCAATCCCTTTCACACCTTGCCGCAGATATGCAATCGGCTATCGGTCAATTCAAAGTTTAAATTATTTTTAATGCGTAATTAGGAATGCTTAATGCGTAATAAAAAAATAATGGTAATCAGTGGCATTTCCCAGCGCCGCTGTAATGTTTGATGAAGGTGGGCGCAAGGGACGAAGCAAATGATTAATGAGCTTTGTCCGTCCGCCCACGCAATTCTTTTGCGCCAAAAGAAAAGAAATTTATTAAAAAAATTAATTATTCAACACGTACTAATAAAAAAAATTTTTAGTTACTACGAAAGAATTAAACTCCTGCCTCCGTACAAAATTTTTAAATTTAATTAGAAATGCGCTTTTTTAATTAGGAATTAAGAATGCGTAATGCGTAATGAGCGGGTAGCCTGTAGCTAAAATAATTCTTAATTCTACATTCTTAATTCTTAATTGATAAAAACTCCTGCCGCCGTACAAAATTTTTAATGTAATAAAAAAATTCCGCCCATTAGGACGGTAAAATTTTTTTCGGAATTAAAATTTATTTTAATTTATCTATCAAGGCTCCATTAAAGGATCGGGACCGAATCTGTTGGGACCTGTCGTGCCTTTGAAAAAGAGAACGTAAATACCTAAAGCTATATTTACATATGGAATAAACGACACTAGCGACCACCAGCCAGATTTATCTAAATCGTGAAGGCGGCGAATTGTTATCATCCAGTTGCCTACTACTGCCGCAATTAAAATTGGAATGCCGATGAGAAAACCTGAAGTGATAGCGCCTAAAATCATTAGCCCGAAAAGTTTTAAGCCGTTCATAAAATATGCCCAACGATTCAAGCGCCCTTCCGTCGTAAAAAGTTTGTCTTTGTAGTTCATCAAAGTAGTTTTGAAGTCATCTTGCTGTTGCGCTACAGGTTGAGGAGGCGGCGTGAAAGTAGGTTGACTTGTCGTAGTTACGCTTGACGGCGTATTTGTAGGTGACGGCGTAGGTGTAGACGTTGACGCAACGGCGGTATTATATTCGTTATCAACATTCGACGTTGGCTTTTTAGGTTTAAAAGTTTCTGTAATTTCTTCTTGCACATCTTCAACGGCGCTGGAAAAAATTTTTTTATCTTCGGATTTATCATTTAATTTTTTATCCAAAGACACCCGCGCAGATTCATTTTTTGTTTCAATGTGCGGACGCGCAGATTCAATTTTCAATTTAGGTGGCGGCGATTCAACTTTAATTTCTTTAGCGACGGGAACTTTATCTAAGCCAAGCGCCTTTGTGAAAGTATCCACGACGAAATTTATTCTAGCTTCATTCATTCCAGACGACTTTAGAATTTCGCGTACCTTGTCAACTTCGCCGCAGTAAAAAAATTCGCCGATATTTAGACGTAAAGCATTCTTGATGACTAAAGAATCTCTTGTCAAATTGCTGGGAACTTTTTCATCAAGTTTAGCAATTAAATCTTCACGCCGATTTAAAATTTCTTTATCGTCAGCCAAAATTTCACTTAAAATTTTTTCCATTTAAATCACTCCAAATCTATACAAAAATCTTTATAAAAATACTACGAATGAATAAAAACTCCTGCCGCCGCACAAAATTTTTAATTTAATTAGGAATGCTTAATGCGCAATGCGTAATGAAAGCTAAAGGCTAATATGCAGGGAAAATTTTTATTGCGTCGAAAAAATTCTGCGAATAATTTTTTCATAAGGAGTACTTCAACTAATGGCGATAGACAAAGTAAAAAAATTTTTTTCAGATCGTGGCGAACCAGATAGAGTAGTTGAGTTTGAAGAATCAACCGCAACGTCTGAACAAGCCGCGCAAGTTTTAAACTGCGAAGTTGGAAGAATCGCTAAGACAATTTCAGTTTTCGTAAAAAAAGAACCCGTACTTATTTTGATG
>JAFSUE010000103.1 GCA_017445435.1 Selenomonadaceae bacterium
ATTGTTCATAATGTCAGACGCGATAAGCCCTTCAGAATTTTTTTCAGCGGCAATATCACCCGCCGTACCGTGCAGGTAAACGCCAGCAAGTGGAGCAAACGGCGTCAACTTCATCAAGCCAGCGATACTTCCTGCCAGTACGTCACCACTTCCAGCCGTCGCCATTGCACTGTTGCCAAGCGGCGATATAAAAATTTCACCGTTGGGATAAGCAATAACCGTACATTCACATTTTACCACGATAATTGTACGAAGTTCCTGCGCGGATTGTCGAACCGTTTCAATCAAATTTTTTCGTAAATTCGCCGTCGACAAATTTAACAGTGCGCCAAGTTCGCCTAAATGCGGCGTCAAGATTGGAATTTGCTTGCAACTTTTCAGCGCGTCAGCTTGATTCTTGAAAGCAAAAATTGCTTCCGCGTCTAAAACAGTCGGCTTGTCAACCGTCGCAACAAATTTTCGTACAAGGTCAAGCGTCAATTCGTCACGCCCTAAGCCTGGACCGATTAAGACGCCGTCAAATTTTTCTGCCGTCTTCAACAAACTTTCAAGCGCAGTATCGCCGCCGATAATTCCACTTTTACTTTCAGCAAGTGTCGTCGTCATAACTTCGGTTAGCTTGACTTCGTACAAATCATTCAAACTTTCAGGAACGGCTAAAGTTACGATACCCGCGCCAATTTTCAACGCCGCCATTGACGCTAAACACGCCGCGCCAGTCATACCGCGTGAACCAGCGATAACTAAAATTTTTCCACAAGCGCCTTTGTGTACGTCACGATTCCGCGCAGGTAAAAGCGTTACGGCAAGTTCGTCGTCAAGCAACGTTTGATGAATATTTTCAGCCAAAAGTTTTTTCGGCAAGCCAATATCATCAATCAAAAGTTTTCCGACGTACGACGCGCCAGGACAAATATAATGGGCAACTTTCGGCAAACCAAGTGTAACAGTTCCAACTGCATTTATCGCCGTTTCATTGACGACGCCTGTATCAGCTTCGACGCCAGAGGGAATGTCAATCGAAATTATCGGCTTATTTGTAGCGTTGGCAATGCGAATCAATTTTAACGCGTTGGGGCGAAGTTCGCCGCTAAATCCCGTGCCTAAAATGCCGTCAATAATCGCGTCTGCAAAGCGTAAATTTATTTGAAGACGTTCCCACGCTCTATCATTTTCAAGTTGCTGAATTTCCGCGCCCATCGCTCGCATAATCGCAATTTGTACGTTGAGCGAATCGGTACGGTGATCTTTGTTGCCCGTCAAAAAAATTTTCAACTTAGCGCCGCGATTAGATAAATATCTTGCCGCCGCCAATGCGTCGCCGCCGTTGTTGCCGCTACCTGCCAAAATGCACAAACTTTTTTTGTCGACGCCGCCTAAAATTTTTTCCGTGAACTGCGCTACTCTATGCCCCGCGCTCTCCATAAGTGAAAGTTCGGGCAAGCCAAAATCTTTTATTGCAGTGTCGTCAATTTCGTGCATTTGTTTAGCCAATGCAACTTTCAAATTTACATCACCACCGTTTGAATTAAGAATTAAGAGTTAAGAATTAAGAATTTTTTTTAGTCGCCAGCCTGTAACTTTCATCAATGCGCGTACAAATTTCGTCAAATGAAATTGAACCGTCAAGGCGAATCGTCAACCAACTTTTTTTATTCATATGGTAGCCAGCAAAATATTTTTCGCCGTCGATTAAATTTTTAAGTTCGTCAGGATTGCCGCGCAGGTCTAAAATCTCAACCATATTGTCAGAATCCAAGCCCAACTTACGCTCGGAAATTTCCATAATCAGCGCGTACCATTTCTGCGTATCCTTCCGCCGAACAATCGCCGCATTTGGATATTTTTCCCATAAAAATTCTAATTCATCGCCGTACTTGTCGCGGACGCAAGCTATAAGATTTTTTGTCAACTCTGCGCGGAAAATATTTTCTACACAGCAACTTTCAACGAATGCCGACAAAATTTTTTCGTACTCGTCACGAACTGCGCCGACGTATCCGCCAGATGAACCTTCCACTAAGTGCAAAATATATTCTTCGCCTAAATTATCTTCGACGCGTGAAAATAATTTTCCGCCTGTAAATTTCAGCGTCAATGAAAGTTGGTCGTCACAAATATTTTTTTCGTAAGTCCAACCGTCAGCCGCTTTATGAAAGCCAAAATCTTCCAGCCTGTCAACGTCGACAGTTTTATTTTTCAGCTTAACTTCACGCATTATTCAACCGTTAAGACCCACAAATAATTTTTCGCGCAAACTTGTTTAACCTTTTCAACTTGCTGGGCGTCTAAACCTTTCAAGCTGTAAAGTTTTGACGTATCGGCAACCAGCGGAATTTGTTGAACTTTAAAGCCTTTCGCCTTCAAAAAGTTAAGCGCGTCAGCTTGAGAAGTGAAAGTGTCGTCAAAAAGTTTTGCGCCGAAAAGATTTTCATACATTGACTTTGTTTCATTGTAAAGAGTCTGCGCGGAGTCTTGACCGTAAACAGCAGTAGCAAGTTCCTTGAACATATCCTTCGTGACAAAATCGGACGTGATAAAGCAGCCGCCGTGTTTCTTTAAAATTTCGTGAATAAGTGAAAACATTGCGTCGCTACGTTCACGCGTCAAATAAATTTGCAAGCCGTTTTCGATAATGCAAAGTTTGCCGCTGAATCTGTCAGCAGTACTAATCATCGCTTGTCTATCTTCGACTGGAACATTTTCATAGGAAAGATTTGTTCTGTACTGCGCGTTGATGAATTTCGGCATAATTTTTGTAGCGCTAAGTGCAACGGCAGTCAATTCAGCGCCGATATATTTTCGCCCGTCATTCACCATTACAACTGCGCGGGGAGTGTAGCCGCCGCCGATGTCCATAACGTTTTTGTAGTCATTTTTCTTGACAAAATCGACGGTCGACGCGTAGCAAAGCTCTTGATAAATGCCGTTGAGTTTTTCAAGGCGTTTATAGTCTTTCAGATTTTTTTTGCCGTAAATGTTCGCCGTACCGATTTCATTCAAAATCTTTTGCGCTTCAGGCATCCCAGTATTCGCCAGCCATTGCAGTTTGACTTGTGCGGAGTATGAGACAAGCTCAAATTCAGCGGCAAAACTTTTCGCGCTGGAAAGAAAAATGACCGCGCAGATTAAAATCGCGGTCGCAAAAATTTTTCGGTTCATGATGTAACCTCCAATGAATAAAATTTATGAAATATTTTTTCAGTATTATATCAAACAACGCGATATTTACAAATAAAAAAATGAACAAGAGATTTTATCTTGTCCAAAAATTTTTATAAAAAAAATCTGCGTCACCGTTATGGTCGCGGCAGGTGTAACCGTTCATTTCATCTGCAAATGGCTTGACCGCATCTAGAAGATGACTAAGCCAGTGGTTAGCGTTACACTTAAACTGCGCGAACCCCCCCCCGACCGCGAATCGGGGGTTTTTTTAATGACTATAATTCTCTCGTTCGTGTTAGTATCTACTAAACGTTAAAAGTTTATCATACTATCAAAATTTTTGCAATGGCATACAAAGTAATTTTTTAGTCGACAAAATTTTTATCGACACGATATTTAGAAATAAAAAATCCATTTCAAATTTAATTATTTCCTTTCGAGCGATTATGATATTTGCAAAGTACTTGACAATTTTTTTCATCAGTCGCGCCGCCTTTACTCCACGCCGTCACGTGATCCGCGTCCATTTCATTCAACTTCCAAATCTTTTTAGAATCTTTCCCCTTTATAAGCGCACACATTGGACAGTTTGAAATATTTTTTGACTTAGCTAGGGCGTGTTGAATAATATAAAAAATGGTAAAATAGCGTAGAGGTGTAAAAATTGAAACGCTATGAATTAACTGATGAACAGTGGGATAAAATAAAATGTTATTTTGAAAACAAGAAAGGCAGACCTTACAAGGATG
>JAFSUE010000104.1 GCA_017445435.1 Selenomonadaceae bacterium
AAACAGGCAATGACTGGTAAAACGGTAAAAATTTTGCAGTTCAGAAAAAAACTTCACGACACAATGGAACAACTTCAAATCGGCAAAGAATATTCTAGCCGATATATGAACGTTGGATTCAGCGGCGGTGAAAAAAAGCGTAATGAAATTTTACAGCTTTTAATGCTTGAACCTAAACTCGCTTTGCTTGACGAAACAGACTCGGGGCTTGACGTTGACGCGGTGCAAATTGTTTCAAATGGCGTAGCGAAATTTCATAATGCGGAAAATTCCTGTGTCATAATCACGCATAACACGCAGATTTTAAAAAGTTTGTCCGTCGATAAGGCGCACATACTTTTACATGGGCGAATTGTTAAAAGCGGCGGCTCTGAATTGGTTACTGACGTTGTCGCAAATGGCTATTCGCAATTTGAGATTGAAGAGGCAGTTTGATGAAAAAAAAATTACTTTTCGTCGTACTTTTTACGGCGTTTGTAAGTTCGGCACTGACAATAGCGGGGCTGTGCTTTATTTTCAACCTTGACGCAAAAGGCGCAATAAATCTTGGCAGATTACTTTCAGCCATGAGTTTTATTGAGTCGCAGTACGTGCAGGAAGTTGAAAAAGATCAGCTAATCGGCGGCGCTATCAGTGGCATGGTACGTTCACTTGGCGACCCGCATTCAGTTTATCTTGAGCCGAAATTATATAGCCAGTTGAAGGCAGATATAAGTGGCGCTTTTGGCGGAATTGGCGTTTACATGAGCTTTAAAAATGACGGCGTACAAATTTTAAGCGTCATTCCAGACGGTCCAGGCGATAAAGCTGGCTTGCAGGCGAATGATTCAATTTTAGCCGTAAATGGCGAGCCAATCAGTTCGATTGAATACGGCGAAGTTGCGTTAAAAATTCGCGGTGAAGTTGGTACGCCCGTTGATTTGCTGATTCATCGCGAGGGTGAAGAAGATAAAACGTACACAATCACGCGAGCAATTATAAAAGATAAGACCGTTTCAAGTAAAATGCTTGACGATAAACTTGGTTACATTCGCATTTCAAATTTTAGTGAAGGTACTGGCAAGGAATTTAAAACGGCGCTAAATGAACTTGAAGCCGAAAATATGAAAGGTTTAATTCTTGACCTTAGACAAAATCCTGGCGGCGTCATTACAAGTTGCGTTGAAGTGGCACGGGAAATTGTTCCTGCTGGTCCAATCGTTTCAGTAATTCAGCGTGACGGTACGAAGGAAGTTTATATGTCTGACTTAGAAAAAACTAGATTCCCTATTGTCGTGTTGCTTGATCAAAACAGCGCTAGTGCGTCCGAACTTTTATCTGGCGCATTGCAGGACACTAAGGCGGCAGTTATCGTTGGTATGAAGTCTTACGGTAAAGGCTCTGTTCAAACTTTAATTCCAATGTTTCGTGACGACGGCTTGAAGTTGACGATTGCAAAATATTATACGCCGAATGGCAGGAGTATTGACGGCGTTGGAATTATTCCTGACTTTGAAGTTCCGCTGGAAAATCCTTTACCGATGACGCGTGAAATTAATACGGACGCCGATAATGACGCCCAACTTAGAAAAGCTGAAGAAATTTTGACGGAACAAATTAGCGGATAAATATAAATGGCTAATCATCATAAACTTTAAGGGGTGATTTTTTGCGTGAAGATTGAACACTTGAAGAAGGGAATTTTTTCAACGCTTGAGCAAGTGAAAAATGCTTTAAGCCGTAACAAATTGAAAAAAATTATCGCGCTTATTATGTCCATCACACTTTGGTTTTACGTAATGGGTGCGCAAAATCCCACGATTGAAGATAGCTACCGCGTGAAAGTTCATCTTAGAAATAATTCATATGATTACAAAGCTTTCTACGAAGAGCAGGAAGCGAAAGTTACATTGAGTGCGCCGCGCTCGTACTTCATCGATTACACTGAAAAAGATATTCGCGCCTTCGCAGATATTTCCAGCTATAGCGAAGGTGAATACGACGTGCCTATTGAGGTGAATCATCCTAAAGGTTTTGAGCTTACAAGAATTTCGCCTGAAACAATTCACGTGAAGATTGAACCGATTGTCGAACGGCAAATGGATCTTCAACTTATACCTAGCGGCTCACCAAGTCCACATACAATTATTACGGGCATTCAAGCGCCGCAAAATATAACGATTATCGGTCCAAAAAATATTATTGACACCGTGAAAAAAGTTGTCGGCTACATTGGAGTTGTCGGCGAAAGTGAAGACTTTGAATTGAACGTGCCACTTTCCGCGATTGATGAAAATGGGCGTGAAGTTGCATCTGCGCGGGTTGCTCCTTCGTCTGTGAACGTTTTAGTACAGATTGAAAAAAGCGTGATAAAATCCGTGCCGATTGTTGCAAATCTTACGCCGCCTGACGGTAAAGAAATTTCTAACGTAAAGATTGAACCTTCGACGGTTGAAATTGAAGGCATCGCGGACGTTGTAAACTCCATTGATTCGTTGAACACAATCGACGCGGCAATTTCTAAAGATGTGAAGGCTTACAAAGAAAAGTTAAAGTTGGTCATTCCAGAAGGTTTAAAAGTTAGCGTCGAAGAAGTTCTTGTCACTGCTGAAATTAAAGCCGCTCAACAGTGATATAATTTGAACCGTAAAAATTTTTAATTGAGTTAATCGCCATTGCCATTAACTCTTTTTTTGTGCTTTGAACTTAGCGCGACGAATTTTTTTCAAATCGTTGCTAAATCGCTCCTCTTCACTGAAAATACAGCCGCAATAATTTTGTCGATAAAGTTCAAGTTCCTTGCTAATTGCAATTCCTTCGTCCCAACCTGCGCGGAAGTCTTCATAAAAAAATTTTACGCCGAAATTTTTAGCAACGCTTTCAGCAATTTTTTTCATCAGTTCATGATTTTGATGAATGCTATAAAAAAGTGTCGACGTAAAAATTTCAAAATTATTTTCAGCCGCAAACTTCGCCGTTTCGCCAAGCCGCCACGCATAGCAAATTTTACAGCGATTGTGGAAACCGTCAGCAAAGTTAATCGTGTCGTCATCGCCAAGCCCTTCAACAACTGAAAAAGTTTTTGTCAAAAATTCCCTCAAGCCGTAATGATTGACAACGTGAATTTCCATTCCAACTTTTTCCGCAAATTCCCGCGCAGTTTTCAACCGTTGCCGCCATTCTTGATAAGGATGAATATTTGGATTGAAAAAAAATCCTATCGGCTCGAATCCTTCCTCACGTAATTTTTTCACGGGATAACACGAACACGGACCGCAACACATATGCAATAAAATTTTCATACCGTCACCGCCAAAAATTTTTAGTGCATTATATCATTACGCTAAAATTATGTTATAATTCGCTAGAAAAAATTTTTTAGGAGGTCGATAAATTTGCTGTCGAAGGTAAAAAAAATTTATGGGGAAACGGCGCTAATTAAGTTAATCTCCGTTGGACTCGTCATAGGAATTTTAATTGCGCTGTTCGTACCAGTTGCAATTCCTGCCGTTGCAGTCTTCGGAAAACTTTTTGTCAACGCATTAAAAGCCGTCGCGCCGATTTTAGTTTTCGTGCTGGTAATGAATGCGCTGTCCCAAAAATCTGAATCAAGTTCGACAATGCGCCCTATTATAACTTTGTACGTAATTGGAACTTTCTGCGCGTCATTGGTAGCAGTCACGGCGTCATTTTTATTCCCCACGACGTTAAGCTTGCAAGTTGCTGACGCTACAATCACGCCGCCTTCAGGAATCATTGAAGTTTTACAAAATGTCATAATGAAAGTTGTTGACAATCCGATTAACGCGTTGACGAATGCAAACTATATCGGAATTTTAGCTTGGGCAGTCATCATAGGAATTGCGCTTAGACCTGCTGGCGATGCAGTTCACGAAGTTTTAGCCGACGTTGCAAAAGCCGTAACGCAAGTTGTACAGTGGGTAATTCGTTTCGCGCCATTCGGCATTATGGGACTTGTAGCGGACGCAATCGGTATAAGCGGCGTTGAAGCGCTTATAGGTTACGCAAAACTTTTAGCCGTACTGCTTGGCGCATTTTTCAGCGTAGCGTTGATAATGAATCCTTTAATTGTCTGGTGGAAATTAAAAATGAATCCGTACCCGCTCGTATTCACGACGTTAAGGGAAAGTGGCTTGTACGCATTTTTTACGCGCAGTTCAGCGGCAAATATCCCTGTCAACATGGGACTTTGCAAAAGATTGGGACTTGATGAAAATATTTATTCGGTATCAATTCCACTTGGCGCAACGATAAATATGGCGGGCGCGTCGATAACGATAGCCGTTTTAAGTTTAGCAACGGCACATACGCTGGGAATAAATGTTGATATGCCGACGGCGCTTTTACTTTGCATAATCGCGACAGTTGGAGCTTGCGGCGCATCTGGTGTAGCTGGCGGCTCATTACTTTTAATTCCAGTAGCCTGTTCAAGTTTCGGCATTTCATCAGATATTTCAATGCAAGTTGTAGGCGTTGGATTTATAATCGGCGTGTTGCAGGATTCTTGCGAAACGGCGTTAAACTCATCAAGCGATGTACTTTTCACTGCGACGGCTGAACTTTCACAACGCGCTAAGGAAGGAACTTTGAAAGCGGCGGACTTAGTGCCGAAAAGTTAATTTTAAAAGGGAGGGTTTCCTGTGAAAAAATTTTTAGTTAAACTTCTGGTAATGGCATTTGTGCTAATCACGGCGTCTAGCGTGGCGCTTGCAAAGTCTAATGACGAATTGCGGGCGGAACTTAATCAAATGTCAGTAGCTGTCCTTGACCGTATGGCGAAAAAATATCCTGAAACGGAACGCGCCGTACAACTTGCCTATGCCTATTCGACAATCAGCAGTTCCAGTGTCAAACTTGGTTTTTGGGGAACAGATCGCGGGCGCGGCGTTGCCGTCAACAATGAAACTGGCGAAAGAATTTACGTTAAAATGCGTGAAGTTACCATCGGCTTAAACATTGGCGCGAAAGAGTACGACTTACTTTTCATCATCACGAATAAAGACGCTTGGGACAGTTTTACTTCAGGCAATATAAAATTTGGCACTGAAGTTACGGCGACGGCTAATGACGGCGTAACTGGTGAATCGTACGCGAACGCTACTATTATTGCGGACGGCGTCTGGGTCTATCAACTTGACAAGAAAGGTTTAGCGCTTGAATTAACTTTCAAAGGCGCTAGAATCTCGCCAATTCGTTCACTGCTTAAAGATAATGAAAAAAAATAACTTGCTTGTAACTGTCAAAAAATTTTCTTGACTTTTAAATATTAGCGTGATATACTGCGCGGCGTTGGGGACGTAGCTCAGCTGGGAGAGCATCAGGTTCGCAATCTGGGGGTCGAGGGTTCAATCCCCTTCGTCTCCACCAACACTGAATTTAATCTGTTGAATATATTTGTGGGGTTTTCGTATGTACGATAACTCCTTTTTTACTTATAACTAAGTAGTGTTTAATAACTACGCAGTAAAAATTAAAGTGAAAAAATAATGGTAATCAGCGGCATTTCCTAGCGCCTCTGTAACGTTGGATTGTCGCAACAAATGGGGCGCGGTGTATAGCTGAAATTTATGAAAAGTTATTCGTGGGCGCACAAATGCCGCAGTGTTTCTTTTTGCTACTTTTTCTTTGCGTCAAAGAAAAAGTAGTTTATAAAAAATTTTATCAAGATTTTAAATCCAAATTATTTAACACACCCTAAAAATTTTTGAGGAGGAATTTTTAATGATTATCGGCGTTGCGAAAGAAATTAAAAATAATGAAAATCGCGTCGGACTTACGCCAGCAGGTACTGAAGCGCTTGTCAAAGCTGGTCACACTGTTTTAATTGAAAAAGACGGCGGCATTGGTAGCGGTTTCACTGACGAAAATTATTCTGCAGTTGGCGCGGAAATTATCGCGGATAAAAAAGCACTCTTCGACAAGGCGGAAATGATTATCAAAGTTAAAGAGCCGCTCGAATCTGAATACAATCTTTTCCACGAAGGGCAAATTCTTTTCACGTACTTACATCTTGCGCCAGAGCCTGAACTTACGGCGGCGCTTTTAAAGCACAAAGTCACGGGTATTGCTTATGAAACGGTCGTCGGTCGTGACGGAAAAAGTTTGCCGTTGCTTGCACCAATGAGCGAAATTGCTGGGCGTATGTCAATCCAACTTGGCGCACAATTTTTAGAAAGTCAATATGGCGGTCGCGGCGTACTTTTAGGCGGCGTTAGCGGCGTTGCATCTGGTCAAGTTGTAATTGTAGGCGGCGGCGTTGTCGGTACGAACGCGGCTAAAATGGCAGTTGGACTTGGCGCACGTGTAACGGTCATTGACGTTTCGATTGATAGGTTGCGTTACCTCGACGACATTTTCAACGGTCGAATTGTAACCGTTGCGTCGAACAGCTATAACATTGCTAAATGGGCTAAACAAGCTGATTTACTTGTCGGCGCAGTTTTAATTCCTGGCGCGAAAGCTCCCAAACTTGTCACGGAAGATATGGTTAAAACTATGAAGAAAGGTTCAGTTATCGTCGACGTTGCGATTGATCAAGGCGGCGCAGTTGAAACGTCTGATCACGTCACGACGCACGATAACCCAACTTTTGAAAAGTACGGCGTAATTCATTATTCCGTATCAAATATTCCTGGCGCAGTTGCTCGTACTTCGACGCAGGCTTTGACGAATGCAACGTTGCCTTACGCGCTGAAAATTGCAGGTAAAGGCTGGAAAGTTGCTTGTGAAGATGACGCGGGACTTGCTAAAGGTCTCAACACGATTGACGGCAAACTGACGAATAAAGCTGTTGCAGAGGCGCTTAACTTTTAAAATAACGATTAACAAAAATTATTTAATTATAGCGACAAATGGTAAGCTTGCGAATTAAGAATTAAAATTCCTACTACTTACTACTCACTACTAACTACTAACTGAAATGACAAAGTTAAAACTTGTTCGTAAATTGGCGTTGAAAAAATATCGTGACGAATTTAAATTGTTCATCGCCGAAGGTTTAAGACTTTGCGAAATGGCGTTGGACTGCGCGGAAATTGAATTTGGATTGTACAGCGAAAACTTTTTAAAATCTGCGCGGCAAGCCAATTTAATTTCACGGCTAGAAAAAGTCACTCGGCTAGAAAAAATTTCGTCGGCAGACTTTGAAAAAATTAGCGATACTGAAACACCGCAGGGAATTTTACTTGTAGTACGGCAGAAGTTGTCGATGCCGCAGGAAGTTTTATCAATGCCGCTTTTAATCGTACTTGACGGCGTAAAAGATCCTGGCAACGTCGGGACAATTTTGCGGACGGCAGAGGCTTTTAGTTGCGGAATAATTTTATTGGACGGCGCAGTTGACCTTTTCAACGCAAAAGTTGTAAGGGCGTCAATGGGCGCAATTTTTTCAGCTACGGCGGCGAAGATGTCACGCGAAAATTTTTTAGCGCTAATGCGTGAAAATAATTTTGAAGTCACTGCGGCAGTTTTGGACGATACAGCGGAAAAATATTTTCGTCACGACTTCACAAAAAAAAGCGCTATCGTCTTCGGCAGTGAATCGGACGGCGTAAGCGCTGAAATTTTTAATGCGGCGAAAAAAATTTTTATACCGATGAGCGGCAAGGCTGAAAGTTTGAACGTATCAATGGCGGCTGGGATTATCATTTCTGAAGCTGTACGACAGCGCACTTGCAATATTGCGTAGAAAGGGAGTTTTTGCGTGAAGAAAAATAAAATTTTGCCGTTAATTTTGTGTAGCGCAATTTTTATTTCAAACGGCGCGGCTAATGCTGAAGAGTTGCAGGAAAAAAATATTTCTGACGAAAAAATTGTTGACGTTGAGAGAAATTCTAATGACGTACAAAATTTTTCTGACGCTGAAAAAATTTCTAATGATGTACAAAAAAATTCTGACGTTGAAAAAAATTCTAATGATATACAAAATTTTTCTAGCGATGAAAAAAATTCTAATGATGTACAAAAAAATTCTGACGTTGAAAAAAATTCTAATGACGTACAAAATTTTTCTAGCGATGAAAATATTTTTGACGGCGAAAAAGAATTTGGCGTGATGAGTATCGGCGACAAAAAAGACGGTAAGCTTTACGAACTGCAACTTGAATATTTGTCGGGCAGTGCCTTTACTGAACGCCGCGATATGCGCAATTACAACGTACATGTTTTTCAAAAGGGCAAGCAAGTTCACGCAATGTCGATTTACTACGGCGTAACTTTCACGCGGGCGACTGGCTATAACATTCCGCGCGGCATTGCCTACGACAGCAACGGCGTCGGACTTGGTCCCGCTATGATGTTGCGTTGGGAAAAAAAATTAAGCGGCAAGCTTTACGGCTCAATAGATTTTTCTGGTAGCTTTATGCTTTACAATAAAGCGCATCCCTACGACGGGCGAGCGTACGGCTTTTTGTGGCGCGTCGGTCCACGCCTTACTTGGAAGTACGACGACACAAATTCTTTTAGCATCGGCTACAATATCAGCCACTTTTCAAACGCTATGCGCAAACATAATCCTGGCTACAACACAATGGGATTGTCAATCGGTTTAAGTCATCAATTTTAATTTCAAAACAAAATTTTCTTAAAGGAGATGTAATTATGAGTAATATTGCCCTCGTATTGGGGGGGGGTAGCGGCTCAAGAATGCGGCAGGAAATTCCTAAACAATTCCTGACGATCAACGACTGCCCTGTAATTATTTATACGCTTGCGGCTTTTCAAAATCATCCCGAAATTGACGCTATCGCCGTCGTATGCCTTGAAGGCTGGGAAAATGTTTTGAAAGCTTACGCTAAACAATTCGGAATTACAAAATTAAAATATAT
>JAFSUE010000105.1 GCA_017445435.1 Selenomonadaceae bacterium
GTGAACGTGTGACTTTGTCTCAACTAAATTTTCCTGTTGCTTAAGCGCGTTATCAGTGACAGTAGCAACGGACATTGCAACGCTTTCCAAACTTTTCGCGGAATTGGCAAAGTTTATATTCAATTCTTCAGCGTCTTTTGACACGTTGTTCGCCGTCTCCTGCACATTTTTAATTACATCGCGAACGTGTTTAATAACAGCGTTGAACTCCTGCGCGATTAAGCCAAATTCGTCGTCTGAATCACTTTCAATTTGTTTCGACAAATCGCCTTTAGCCGCAAGTTGCGTGACAGATTCAATTTGATTGACTGAACGGTTGATCGTCTTCGCCAGCATACCTATAACGATTGCGCCACCGATTAAAATTAAAATTAGAATGACGCCACTAATATTTACACGATTTACAAGCGCGGCAAAAACTTTATCAGCCGTACTGGTTGCGTCGTAAAGCCCTTGACTGCAACTTTCCATGTCCGCTTTCATTGCCGCATCGATAGCCTCAAAATTTTTTGACAAGTCCCCGCGCAGTACGGCATTAGCGCCTGCAACGTCCGCCGCTTGAATGAGTGATTCAATTTTATCAATTTGCGCTTTATAATCTTCCCAAAGTTTTATTTCGCCTTGCAAAATTTCTAAATCACTTTGCCGCTCTGTTTCGTCGTCATAAGTGAAACTGTTCAAATTTTCTTGGTAGCGTAAAAAAGCGTTATCAACTTCACTTGTACGTTGCGCAAGTGTGGATTGCCAATGCGACGCGTCGGAAGTTCCATTAGTAATTACTCGCATAAGTACTGCGCGTTGAACGTCGCTAATTTTGTCATTGACTTCAGAAACTACTATGTGCGAATCTATCCAATCGCCTACATTGCTACTTTCCGATCCGACATTACTGAAGGAGTACAAGACGAAACCACCAAATCCCGCAAACATCACGAATAACAGTCCGAATGCCATAAATAATTTTTTCGTGATAGACATACCCGCCAATTTTTTCGCCCCCATTGCTGAAAAATTTGAAGATATTTTAAACCGCGCTGAAAAATTTTACAATAACTAAATCGTCATAGAATATAAAAAATTTTTTATTCAATCTTAAATTTCATAGCAGAAAAAATTCCGTTTCAAAAAATTTTAGATTAACTTTTTTTATTTCTACTTTACATAAATATTTTTATAAACAATCTAAAAAGTAAATGCGCTTTATAAAATAATATTTTCAATAATTGAATTTACTCTGTCAATGTGATAAATTTTCAGAGTAAATTTTTTTTGGAGATGATTTTATGCCAATGGTAAAAGACTATTTGAATAACAAGTTCAAGCACGGTATCGACGCTGGAATTTTGCAGTACGGCGTTGCGCAGGAAACGACTTCAACTGATGTTGCAGAAATTTTAGCTACTTCAAAGTTTGACTGGCTTTTTGTCGACGGTGAACACGGACCACATACGGTTCAAACGATTTTGCAAATTGCGCGTACCATTGCGGCTTTTGATATGACGCCTGTTGTTCGCGTCCCTGAAGCTGGAACTGGAATTTTCAAGCAACTTTTGGATAGCGGCATTCAAAACATTATCATTCCGAAAGTTGAAACGGCTGAAGAAGTCGAAAAAATTATGTACTGGGCTAGCTATCCTCCGCGCGGCAATCGCGGATTCGGTGCAACTGCTGTCCGCGCAGGTTATTACAATCGCCATCCAGATTATCTTGAACGCGAAACGCAAGAAATTTGCATCCTGCCGCAGATTGAAAGTAAAAATGGTTACGCGAATTTAGACGCTATCGCCGCTGTTAAAGGTATCGGCGGAATTTTCTTAGGACCGATTGACTTGGCTGTTGACATGGGACACGGCATTAACATTTTCCACCCTGAAGTTGAAGCGGCTATGGACGATATGATTAAACGCATTCACGCGAAAAATATTCCAGTAGGTACAATCGCCGTAACTCCTGAACAGGCTAAACACTTTGCAAGTTTGGGCGTAAGTTTCTTAGCATTGGGCGCTGACACGGCATTTTTGGCAATGGGCGCTGATAATATGCTTTCAACGTGCAAGGCGGCTATTGAAAGTTAATTTGGAGATTTTAAAATGAGTTTTTACGGTTTAACTAAAGGTACGGAACTTGATTTTGCAATGGACTGCGCGGCTAGGGCAGAGGCTAACGGCGGCGTAAGATATTATTTACTGGCGCGGCTTGCTGATGAACAGGGGCTTGACAAAGAAATTTCTAAAACTTTGATTGAACTGGCTAATCAAGAAATAAATCACGCTGGCTTTTATGCTACTGTCAACGGCAAATTTCCAAATGATATTTGGTCCTCACTTGAAAGCATTATGCACGCTGAATATGAAGCCGAAAAAAATATTAAAAATATGTCTGATAAAGTTCGTGCGGCTGGCTTCAATGAAATTGCCGATCAAATGGATATTTTTATGAAACAGGAAGTTCATCACGGCGAAGTTTTGGAAGAGCTTATCAAAAAATTTAAGCCGAAAGATGTTGAAACAGTTCATCAAAAAGTTTATGTCTGTCCACTTTGCGGCTACGAACATATTGGCGATTTAAATGAAGAACCTGACGATTGGGTCTGCCCTTTGTGCGGTCAACCTAAATCTGTTTTTGTGGAGAAAAAATAAATTTGTTGGAGGTATTACAATGAAAAACGTTATAATTATTTCTGGTCATCCCAATTTGAAAAATTCCGTCGCGAACAAAGCTATTTTAGACGAAATTGCTAAACTTTGTCCGCAAGCTGAAATTCGCAAGATTGATGAACTTTACCCCGATTACAAATTCGACATTAAAGCGGAGCAGGCGGCGTTAGAAAAAGCTGACGTTATCATTTTCCAATATCCAACGCATTGGTACGGCGTACCAGGAATTTTGAAACTTTATATTGATAAAGTTATGGAACACGGCTGGGCTTACGGTTCAAAAGGTACTGCACTGAAAGGTAAAGCTTTTATCGCGTCAACTACGGTTGGTGCGCCTGAAAATCTTTATTCGGCTGAAGGCGCTATGAATCATACCGTTGACGAATTTTATTTTCCGTTGAAACAGTACGCGGCACTTTGTGGACTTGACTTCAAAAAACTTTTCTACACTTGCGGCATGATGTACGTACCTGGCATTACTACTGATGAACAAAAAGCCGCGCTAATCGATAAAGCTAAAAAACAAGCGGCTGAAATTGTTGACTGCTTGAAGGCGTTGTAAAAATTTTAGGTGATAAAATGTTTGCAGATTTTGTAAAAAAAGTTCCGACAAGAAATTATGGCATTGACGGTCTTGAAGTTCACGTCGACCATACTTCAACAGGTACAGTTTACTTTGTTAGCGCCGAAAAGGAAGTTGTCTTTCCCGAACATTCACACGCCGCGCAGTGGACAATCGTTGTAACTGGTTCATGTACTTTTATTGCAAATGGCGAAAAAAAAGTTTATAATGCGGGTGAAACGTACATGATTCCTGCTGGCTTGAAACATCAAATAACTTTACACGCTGGCTATTCGGAAGTTGATTACGTTGACGATCCACTGGACGGAGAATTTAAGGAGGAAAAAATTTTGTCAGATTGTGAAAAAATTATTGAAGGTTTGCAAGTCATTGTAACGCAACTTGCACAACAGGCAGACGGTCATGTCATTCAGTCTAGAATTTTTGCGGCACAAGGTTTAACTAAGCTTGCCAAACAGTACGAAGAACACGCGGAGGAAGAGCGCGGCTACGTTGTGAAGTGCATTGACCGCATTATTGATTTGGGCGGCGAAGTTAAACTTGAGGATAAAAATTGTGCGCCAATTTGCAAAGATGCCGTCGAATATCTCAAGTACGATTTGCAAGTTTCAAAAGACGGCTTGAAGTGGCTGGCGGAAATTGTGAAAGCCGCGCAGTGTGATTTAACGACGTTCGGCATTTTGAGCGAATACTACAAAGACGAAGAAGGCGACATGTACTGGGCTGAACAGCAGCTTGAATTGGTCGAAATGATTGGCAAACAAAATTGGTTGGCTAAACAAATTTAAAATAAATTGTAACCAAATTTATTTCTAAAAAAATTTTAAACACATAAAAAAAATGGACTTGGCAGAAATTGTCAAGTCCAAATTTTTTTGTGATTGTCCCGTGAGAATAACAAAAATGAAAATACTTGTGCTATTCTTAGGACGGCTGGATTACGAATTTAGAAATTCGTCGTGTTTGGCTTTGGAAATTTTCTCCATTTCGCCCAGCGCATATTCACAACACTGACCGACTAAGTTGTTCATGGAGACGCCTTGCTCTTGCGCGACGATTGCAAGGCGTTTCACGAGGTCGGTCGAAAGCCGAAACGTTTTGTTGACCATTTCGACTTTTCTGACTTTGAACATAAAATCGCCTCCTTTCAACAGCATTTTAAAAAAGTTTTTAAAAGCGTTATACACCATAATTTTTGAAGTTTTTAAACGGTGTAAATTGCGCTTGACTTTAACGCAGGGGCAATGTAAAATTTTTTGTGGAGGGATTAATTTGAGTTCTTGGAAGAGAATTTCTTCAGACGATGAAGAAAAATTTGAAAACAATGTTCAAGATAAATCTAAATTGAATGAACCTTCGATAGAATTTTTTCCAGAAGAACCTAAATATTCTTTCGACGAAATTATTTTACCGCAGGACGTGAAAGATAAAATTCTTGACGTTGCTAACTACGCCGAAAATAGCAAGAAAGTTTTTGAAGAATGGAACTTGCAAAAAGTTTATAAACAGTCCAAGCGAATCGGTATAAATTTATACGGCGCACCTGGTACTGGCAAAACTATGGCGGCGCATGCTATCGCTAAATATTTGGGACGAAAAATTCTTGTCGTCAATTACGCCGATATTGAATCAAAGTTTGTCGGTGAGACGCCGAAAAATATTAATAAAGCCTTTGAAGCCGCGAAGAAGACGAATAGTATTTTATTTTTCGATGAAGCAGACGCAATTTTAAGTAAGCGCGTGACGAATATGTCACAGGCGGTTGACGTCAGCGTTAATCAAACGCGCTCAGTTATGCTTATGGTAATGAATGACTATCAAGACTTCGTCATTTTTGCGACAAACTTTATAGAAAATTTTGATCCAGCGTTTATGCGCAGAATTTCTATGCACATTGAATTTAAATTGCCAGATTTTGAATGCCGCAAAAAAATTTGGCAACATTACATTTTACCGACAATGCCAAATAACATTGACATTGTTGAACTTGCTGAAAAGTACGACGGCTTGTCAGGCAGTGACATTGCAAACGCTGTACTTATGGCGGCTTTTAAAACTGCGCGGCGGAATTTAAACTGCGTTGATAAAAAATTTGTTTTCGATGCAGTTGAAGAAATTATCGCTAGCAAAAACGCGAATCAGGGGGTGACAGTTGAAAAAAATTTTGTGTCCGAAGAGTATGTTAAAAATCGTATTGAAAAAAAGAATGGAGTGGTAAAAAAATGATTCCAGTAGCAGCAGCAGTTTTAGGAGGACTTTTTCTCGGAGGTGTAATTCTTGATGAACACGACAAAGCTAAAAAACGTGCTGAAGAGGCAAGTCAAACTGTCGAAAAAAGAAATGTTTCGGGAAATTATGTTTACAATAAAGCTAGAGAAAAAGGACGCAAAGTTAAAGAGGTGAGCTAGTAGATGATACCTGTTTGGGCAGTCGCTATAGGATTGGGCGGAATTTTAGGCGGTACGGCGTATTATGTTTATAAACATTGGGACGAGGTCTTAAACTGGCTTTATGAATTTCTTCCTAAAGTATCGTCGGCATTAAGAAATTTAGCAAAGGTGTTTGAAGGTAAAGCTAAATATTACGCTGAAGCGGCGGCAGATTTGGTCGATGCTGTTCACGTCACAATAAAACATATTCTGTACGTAAAAGAAGGCAACCAGTGGACTGAAACTGTAACTAGCAGAAAAGTTGAAAGAAACGCTTTACCTTCCAAATATAAAAGCAGACTTAAAAACGTTGGTGACGAAATGGATATAACCGACGAATTGGAAAGCGAATTAGGTATGGAACTTTGTTAAAGGCGTGGTGAATCAATGTTCAGTTTATTTTCAAATTCTAATGATGACGACGAAAAAAAATCCGCTGAAGATATGGCGAAAAGAATTTTCTTTCAGAAAGTTGATGAAATACCAGAACAATATTTCGATACAATCAACGAAAAAATTTTGAACGAAGAATTTTACAACATTTCACATTTTCTTGGCGGCGAATTCCTTATTGAATACGTCGACACCAAAGGTTATATTTGCGCGTACAAACTTTATTTTCAAGACAAAAATAATAATGCTTATGAAGTTGAGTCGAAAAGTAAATCTTTAGATTTAACGCGACTGTCTGCAGATGCGCAAAAAGATTTAGCTGAAAAAAAGCAAATTAAATATGATATTAGCGAACCCGACGAAAAATTTCGTAAAAATTATAAATTGGTCAAGCAAGACTAAATGAAATGATACGCCGATAACTTAAGGCTTAAAAATTTTTTCACTGATGACGAATTACGCGTTGTCAGTGATTTTTTATTGCAATTCTTAAGCTTGACAATAAATTGTCTTTGTCATATTCTATCGTATGAAAGGGGCGTGATTGTTATGTCTAAAAATGAATCTGATACGATCGATATGGAATTCGACGGCAAAAAATTTACGGCGTCCGATATGAACAAATACGCCGACAAGTATTCTAAAGAAAGTTTTTTTGACAAAGTCACTGGCGCAATAAAAAAAGCTGGTATCACTTTGATTTACAAGGCGCTCCAACTTTATTATGTGACGGAAAATCCAAATTGCCCAATGCGAATTAAAGCCGCGATTTTCGCCGCGTTAGGTTATTTCATTTCGCCGCTTGACATAATCCCTGACATTACGCCGATTGTAGGTTATTCAGACGATGCCGCCGCCATTGCGTTGATGTTGGCGTTGGCTCAAGCGTTCATTGATGACAGAGTACGGCAGAAGGCGAAAGATAAACTTGTATCGCTTTTCGGCAGAAAAATTCTTTCGCAACTTAGCTAAAACTTTTTAAAAATCTTGTTCCAGCGTCATAGCAATTTCGTCGCAGTTAGCAAATTTTGGGCAGTCAATACATTCTTTCCAGATTTTATGCGGCAGTGATTCACGCGTCGTAACTTCAAAGCCTAAAGATTCAAAAAATTGTGGACTGTAAGTAAGCGTGAAAAAAGTTTTTACGCCGACTTCGCGTCCTTGTTCCAAAAGTTTTTTTACAATTTCCGCGCCGATACCTTGCCGTTTATAATCTTCGTGAACTGCCATTGATCGAACTTCAGCAAGTTCATTCCACGTCAAATGAAGTGCGCCAGTGCCGACAATTTTGCCAGTTTCGACTTCGACGGCTACGACAAATTCGCGTATCAATTCGTATAAAATATTGTGCGGCTTAGGCAACATTAAACCCTGCGCGGCGTAACCAGCAATTAAATTATAAATATCTTCAACGTCAGCGAAAGTCGCTAACCTGTACGTAAACAAATTTAAAATCTTCCTTTCAGAAAAAGTGAGTAGTCAGTAGTCAGTAGTTAGTAGTGAGTAGTAAAAGCTAGAATGGAGGAATTTTTTATGGCTCAATATTATGAAGCTTGCCCACGTTGCGGCAGAACGAATTTTGGCGAAATTCTTCACTGCAAGCGTTGCGGTACAGAATTTTGTACGCGGTGCATTGGCAAACGCAAACTTCCCGACGGTACGCCTTATGAATGTTGCCCACGTTGTGGCGCTGAATTTGATGAAGATGACGATACTATTTTCGTCGTCGTCAATGAAAAGGATAACGCCCGCAACAAGCGCTAAATGTCCGTTGCTTGTGAACTTGGGCAAAGAAAAGCTAATGCGCAGATGTTACATTCAGGTTTACGCGCATGACAAATTATTCTGCCGTGAAAAATTAGCCAATGGTGCGCGGCTGACCATTTTTCGCGCGGAATAATTTTCTGCAAACCAAGTTCAACTTCCTGCGGCGTCTTACCTTCAGCAATTTTCGTCCTGTTCGCAACTCTGAAAACGTGCGTATCGACTGCAATGGCGGGATTGTTAAAAGCAACACTTGTCACAACGTTAGCAGTTTTCCTGCCGACGCCTGGCAACTTTAAAAGTTCGTCAAAATCGCTAGGAACTTCCCCGCCGTATTCATCAAGCAAAATTTTACTTGTCCCTGTGATATTTTTCGCCTTTGAGTGAAATAAACCGCAGGGCTTTATAATTTTTTCAAGCTGTTCAATGCCCAGTGCTAAAATTTTTGCAGGCGTGTTGGCAAGCGGAAATAAAATTTGCGTGACTTCATTAACGCGCTTATCGGTACACTGCGCGGATAAAATTACGGCGACCAAAAGTTCAAACGGCGAATCAAATTGTAACTGCGGCTTTGCGTCGTAATAAATTCGCTCCAAAATTTTTAGCTGTTCAAGTCTAAAATCTTCGTCCATATCAATCACCTTTCGGCAGAACTAATTCCAAGTACGGCAATTCTTTAAAGCCGAAATTTTTATACGTCGCCAATGCTTTAACGTTATCATGTTCCGTCTCAAGTCGAAAAATTTTATCGGGATAATTTTTCTTGATGAACTGAATAAATTTCGTGCCGATACCGTGACCGCGAAAATTTTTTTCAATGTAAATATCTTCAATCCAGATACATTCGCCGCCAAATTCCGTAGAAAAACTTTTTGCAATCATACCGTAGCCGACAATTTTTTCTTTGACAATAAAGACGTAACCTTCAATGTACGGCGAATCTTTCAAGCAACTTTCGACGTTAGCTAAATAAATTTCTTCCGAGCCGTTAGTTATCACTGCAGACGAATTATAAAATTGGCGCATCATATTGACCACAATATTTTTATCGGCGTCAATAATTTTTCTAATTGTAAATTCCATAAATTTTAATTCCTCATTGAAATGACGGGTGCAGGTATTCTGCCGCCACGTGCAATAAAAGCATCTGAACTCCAAGCACTTTTCACTGGAACAATAGGACAATGACCCAATAAGCCACCGTATTCCACCGTATCGCCAACTTTCGCATTCGGCACGGGAATAATTCTGACTGCCGTTGTTTTATTATTCACGACGCCAATAGCCGCTTCATCAGCAATAATGCCGCTAATCGTAGCCGCGCTTACGTCTCCTGCAACTGCAATCATATCAAGCCCAACGCTACAAACACAAGTCATAGCCTCCAACTTTTCAATCGATAAACTTCCGCTTTCAACGGCGGCTATCATTCCTTCATCTTCGCTGACTGGAATAAACGCGCCACTAAGCCCGCCGACGTGTGAACTTGCCATAAGTCCACCTTTTTTTACAGCGTCATTCAGCAGAGCAAGCGCGGCAGTTGTACCAGGTGCGCCGCAACTTTCAAGTCCCATTTCTTCCAAAATTCGCGCAACTGAATCACCAACGGCAGGAGTTGGGGCAAGCGATAAATCGATAATGCCGAATGGTACGCCTAAACGTTTTGACGCCTCTTTAGCTACAAGTTGACCGACGCGAGTTATTTTGAACGCTGTACGTTTAATCGTTTCGGCAATTTCAGTGAAGTCCGCGCCTTTCAAATCTTCAAGCGCATGTTTTACGACGCCAGGTCCAGATACGCCGACGTTAATAATTTTATCAGCTTCACTTACGCCGTGAAATGCGCCCGCCATAAATGGATTGTCACTTGGCGCGTTGGCAAATACAACTAATTTTGCACAGCCTATAGCTTGACGATCGCGCGTAAGTTCGGCGGTACGTTTAATGACTTCACCCATTTCGCGGACGCAGTCCATATTTATACCCGCTTTAGTCGACGCCAAATTTATCGAACTGCAAACTAAATCGGTAGTTGCAAGCGCTTGGGGAATGGATTCAATTAAAATTTTATCGCCCTGCGTGTAACCTTTTTCGACGAGCGCACTAAATCCGCCAATAAAATTTACGCCGACTTCCTTAGCGGCTTTATCCAGCGTTTCAGCAATTTGAACGTAGCTATCACATTTGCAAGATTCGGCGGCAATAGCAATCGGCGTGACGGAAATTCTTTTGTGGATAATCGGCACACCGTATTCAGCGGCAATATCTTCGCCAGTCTGCACGAGAAATTCAGCTGACTTCGTGACTTTATCGTAGACGTTACGGCAAAATTCGTGAAGGTTAGGGTGGGCGCAATCGCGCAGTGAAATTCCCATTGTGATTGTCCGCACGTCAAGTTTATTTTCGGTTATCATTCTGTTAGTTTCTAAAATATCTTCGATTGTTATCAAATTTTTCATCTCCAAAATTTTGTTGCAAGGATTATAATTTTATATGCGGAATTGTTCAAGGAAAATTTTTTAAGTAGGGAGAAAATTATGACGGACGAAAAAATTTTGAAGTTGAAAGCGGAAGTTTTAGACGAAGTTGCAGAAATTTTTCAACGCGTCGATGAAGTTGCCGAATTTAACACGCTGAAAGTTTTGGACGCCATGCGAGAAGTAAAAGTTTCAGATGCGCATTTCAAAACTTCCACTGGCTACGCTTACGGCGATATTGGACGCGAAAAGTTGGAGGAACTTTACGCGAAAATTTTTAAAGCTGAATCGGCGCTTGTACGTACACAATTTGTTTCTGGCACTCACGCATTGGCAACTGTTTTATTTGGCATTCTGCGACCAGGTGACGAAATGATTTCATTGACTGGCGCTCCGTATGACACAATGCAAACTGTTATCGGTCACGCCGTCGAATCTAAAGGCTCA
>JAFSUE010000106.1 GCA_017445435.1 Selenomonadaceae bacterium
GCCTTTGTCACGGACGCGCTTATATTTTCCACAATGGCATTCCCAATCGCGAGTAGGTCCAAAGATACGTTCGCAGAAAAGTCCATCGCGTTCAGGTTTCAACGTGCGATAGTTAATCGTTTCAGGCTTTTTAACTTCGCCGTACGACCATTCGCGAATTTTTTCGGGCGACGCCAGCCCTACGCGCATTGAATCGAAAACATTTACGTCAAGCATAATATTTCCTTTCACCAACTTAAATTGATTTATCTTTCATTTTTAAAACTACGCGCGGTGGAAGTGTCCCCCCTTAAAAGGCGCGTTTTAATATTTTAATGTTTTAGTCAAGTGTAGTCAAGCTTAGGTATAGCGCTGTTGGTAATTTTTAATTTGGTTGATTGTAAAATGAACTCGGACAGGTAAAATAAAAAAATTTCACCTGAAGGAGAATAAAAATGTCTGAGAGAAATGTTATCACACAATCAAAAAAATTTCACCATCTAAACGAATTTTAACGCGGTCAAATCTAGACTCTGTATATTTAATTAAAACGCGGCGCTACCATGAACAGCGACCTTACCTTTCGACAAGAATATTTTGCTTATACTGGACAGATTGTTTAAAAAAAAGTCGCAAAAATTCTCGTAAGTCGCTTAAGATTTCAAAGGTTAAAGATTTTATAAAATTTGCCTAAGAAAAAATTTTATGAAATAATTGGTCGCTGGATTCAGTTTGCGGTTATGCGAAACTTCATAAACTTTTTTCGGAATACGCTCTATCACTACATTAATTTGTGACTTACAAAAATTAAAAATATCGCCCTGAAACAAAAAATGAGTCGTAAACAAAAGACTTGAGTTCGGGCATTGGGAAATGCTCGGCAATCGCTCCAACGATGAAGTTTTCGATGAGCAAATTTCACTCATAACCTGAAAAACCTGTCCAAGTTGCTATTGCATTTTACAAAGTCCATTCAGCTCAAAAAAGTAGGGTCTAATTCAATTAGAAATGAAACGTTTGAACCAAAATAATCAACATTTGATTTTACAAACCCCCACTAGTTTATTAAAATTTTTATCACGAATTTAAACCAATTCATAAATTTTCGCATATAGAAAAATTTCATACAAACTTCATAAATTTTTTGAAAATTTAGCTTGCAATTTGCGGGGGAACTGATATAATTTGCTTATCGTGATTAATAATTTTGTATGATAAGGGAGGATTTTTGATGAAACCTTGTTCAAAAATTGAAAAGATCATCGGTCGTGAAATTATTGATTCTCGCGGTAACCCAACCGTTGAAGTTGACGTAAAACTTGCTTGCGGCGCTATCGGTCGTGCAGCAGTACCGTCTGGCGCATCAACTGGCGTAAATGAAGCACTTGAACTTCGTGACGGCGACAAAGGTCGTTATCTCGGCAAAGGCGTTTTAAAGGCTGTTGATAACGTCAATAAAATCATTGCACCTGCGCTTGAAGGCGATTGTGTCCTTAATCAACGCGCACTTGACTACAAGATGATTGAACTTGATGGAACTCCCACTAAGAGCAAACTCGGCGCAAACGCGATTTTGGCTGTTTCACTTGCTGCCGCTAAAGCTGGCGCACAAGCTGTCGGACTGCCGCTTTATCGCTATATCGGCGGTTGCAATACTTATAAAATGCCTGTTCCAATGATGAACATCATCAACGGCGGCGCACACTCTGACGCTCCCATTGCTTTCCAAGAATTCATGATTCGTCCTGTTGGCGCACCTACAATTCGTGAAGCCATTCGTATGGGCGCTGAAGTTTTCCATAACCTTGCTAAACTTCTCAAAGGTCGTGGACTTTCAACGGCTGTCGGCGATGAAGGCGGCTTTGCTCCCAATCTCAAAGGCACTGAAGATGCGCTCGAAACTATCGTTAAAGCTATCGAAGCGGCAGGCTACAAACCAGGCGCAGATGTTAAAATCGCTA
>JAFSUE010000107.1 GCA_017445435.1 Selenomonadaceae bacterium
AACATTGCGCCCATCCGTCGAATATTGGAAGATGTCATTTTCAGAACTGCTTGTCTGCGCCTGGAATGAAGTACCGTTGCCCATATCAAAGCTTACGTAGTCATTTTGCCGTTTGTACGAAGTAATATTAGCGTCAACAAAATTCATAACGCCAGTGTTATTTTTGTAGCCGTTAAGATAGCCATTACGGTTGCCTACGTTGTAAAAAGTGCTAGCCGTGTAATCGCTACTGGTACTGCCGCTACTAATACTTTTTGTCTGAACTGACGTATTGCCATTTTGATAGCCGCTGATGTCGTAATTGTAGAATGAACTGTCCGTGCTATTGTTTACGAAAGTATAGCCCGACAAAATGTCTGTAAAGCTGAAATTGACGCCAGCAGCATTTGCACTTGCACTGCTGAAATGGTACGAGCCATCGCCAGTGCGATTGAACAAAGAATTTGTACCTGCGAAAATATTTGAAGACGCGCTGACATTCATAACGGAATTATTAACGTTTGTAAGCTGATTTTGGGTGTTGATTGTAGGAATGGACGAACTGTAAGAATATCCGTTTTGAAAGTAAGAGCTAATGTCGCTAGTCAAATCTGCCGAGACGCCGTCTTCTGCTACGTCAATATCTGCGATAATTTTATCTGTATTTTCCATATAAATGACCTCCAAAATTTTTTAAGCCTAGAGATTGTTTGTAAAGTTAATCTTTATAAAATTTTTTAATTAAACTACTTTTTCTTTGGCGCAAAGAAAAAGTAGCAAAAAGAAACACAGCGGCATTTGCGCACTCGTGGCTTACTTTTCAGTAAAAAAAGATTTTTGCCGCGTCTTTGTGTTCACACGCGTCCTACTCCACAGGGCGCTGAAATGCCGCCTTATTACCACCATTTTTTTATTTACAAACAGCCTCCCATTGAATTTTTACTTTATCGTTATGTTACGTGCTGAAAATTAAAATTCCATTAAGCAAAATTAGTTAGGCAAAAAAATTTAATTTACGTACAAAATTTTTAGTTGAAAGAAAGTCGACAGGCTTAACTTGATGAAAACCTGCCGACCGCAATTAATTATATAACCGTTCGGCGCTTTATAAAATTTTATAACGCCTTACAAATTTTCAAAAACTTTCTAACCTTGAGCAACTAATTAAGCTTTCACGGACCAAGTGTCAGTCGAGCGATTGTAGCTGTATTCGGAACGATCAGCAAGGATGAAGTTTGAAGCGCCGTTACTGCCGACAACCGTTAGTGAATTGCCGTTATACATATTTAGTCTCAAGCTGTTGCCGTCGTAGCCGTAGCTGTGAATGTCACTAAGCGAAACGTTGTAAAGGTCAATGTGATCACTTGAAACGCTCTGATAAATAACGTCATTGCCTTCATTTACGCCGTAAAGGTAGGTATTGTCGCCAGCGCCGCTACCGTAAAGTTCATCGTCGCCCTTTTCGCCCCAAAGTGAATCAGTTTTTCCGCCATAAATTTTATTATTGCCAGAATTACCAGTTAGTTGACGATAGCTGCCGCTTGAATTGTGGGCGTCAATGTTATCAACGCTGATATACTGATTGCCGCGCAGGTCAACGTTTCTGTCATACGTCGAAAGGTTCAAAGTGTCTTCGTGGTCGTTGCTACCGATGAAGGTTACACCGTCCGCATACTGGAACATATTATCTTTGTTAGTGAAACCAATCTTCGCGTAGGAAGTATTCACGCCGTCAGTAGTATATCTGAAAATGTCATCAGCTGAACTGCTTGTCTGCGCTACGAAGGAAGTACCATTTCCCATGTTGAAGTTGACGTAGTCGCTATCGCGTGACCAAGACTGAATGTCAGCATCTACAAAGTGCAACGTGCTATTACTAGGAGTAAAGCCATTTAGATAACCGTTTTTGTTGCCAACGTCAAATACAGCGTATTGAGAGTTAGTGCTACTTGAATTAATGCTACTGTAGTTCTGAACGTTGACAGAAGTATTGCCATTTTGATAGCCGCCGTTATAGTAGCTGTCGGAAGAGTACTGATCCGAAACAACACTTCCCACGACGTTTAAACCGCCAACAAGGTCAGCATACGAAACGCTGGAATGGGAGCCGTTAGAATGGGAGCCAGAAAATTCCCAATCAGTTGCAGTGTTCATAAGCGCGGAAGAATTAGAGACGACGTTTGCAATGCCGCCTGCACCGATGCTACCGAAAATGTTAGCTAGATTAGTCCCAAGATTCATTTAAAAACCCTCCTGAATTTAAATCCTTTTTTTACCCCACAATAACAGATTAAAAATTACCTACACTGAACATATAGTTCAGTAACTGCGATTAACACTTCCCCTCCTCCTCATTGTATAAAACATTCCTTATCAAACTTTATCGTAAAAAATTTTATACGTTTAAAATGAACATTGCATTAAAGAAAATTTATTCTTCATAAAAAATTAATGCAAA
This sequence comes from Selenomonadaceae bacterium, assembly GCA_017445435.1. Classification (GTDB taxonomy): domain Bacteria; phylum Bacillota; class Negativicutes; order Selenomonadales; family Selenomonadaceae; genus Quinella. The sequence goes on from JAFSUE010000107.1 coordinate 2,438, forward strand.
AACGCCGTCCAATTTTGAACGGCATTTTATAATTTCAATATGCAAATAATTTATGCGCCGATAATTTTTTCTACTTCGTCCCGCGCAGAATATTTTTTCAAGTTTGAATAAAAATTTTCACGGTGTACGACAACTTCATCAATGAAAGACGCCACGTAGTCAGTGAACATTCCCGCCGCGTCGTACAGTTCCCAAAATTTTTTTACACTTTTTTCCGTCTCAATGTCATATTCGATTCGGTGTAAAAGTCGTGACAAATTTGCGCGAAGTTCAGGCGTGTACATTGACTTCAGCAGGGAAAGTTCCGTCATTGAACGCGCCGCACGTACAAGCCAAAATTCCGTTTCTAAGTCGCCGCCGATATTTTCAAAGCCACATTCCAATAGCCTGTCCAACATTTCAATCGGCGCTTTTTTTATCAGCGGAAAAAATTTTACTTCTTTATAAAATGAAGCGTAAAGTAGCCGTTCAAAATCTGCCCGCGTGTACAATCGCGATACAATTCCGCCGTAATGACCGCGCATTAGCTGTTGCAAAATTTTCCAGTGCCGCAAATTTCTAAAACTTGTCAGCCAAACGCCAGTTTGTTTTATGTACGTCGAAAAGCCCGCCGCGATGTCCTGCGGATTTACGACAACTTCAAGCGTCAAGTCTCCTATTATCGCGTCAAAAAATTCTGCGTCGAATGGCAACCGCTCTTCGCGATAATCAAGCTGAAAAGTTTTAACCTGCGCGGAAAATTTTTCTACGTCGTCTTCGTCTGCCGTCACAAAAAAAATTTCAGCCGCTGGAAATTGCGCCTTCAACTCCGCAATGTACGCTGAACTTTCCACAATTAACACGCGCTGAAAAAAATCGTCCGCGTAAATTAAATTTGTTAAGCTTGGCGTAATTTTTTCCACGATTAAACCTCTGGATTCAATTCCGCGCCGTATTCACGCAGAAAAATTTTTTGATACTTGCGGTAAACTGGATCAAGCGGCTTTTCCTTCGGGCAATGAATGCACCAAAAATCTTTTGACTGATTCGGTACGACAACTTTATAGCCAGCGCGTTGCATTTCCTTACAAAGTGATGTATCGTACAAGTGCCAGCCGTCGAATAAATCATCACGCCATTTTAAATCGTACTGCGTAGATAGAAAAAGTCCGTCGACTGATTCAACTTCTTGATAAGCGCCTTTAGGCTCTTGGGTATGTGAATCGACGACGCTTTCAGGTTCGCAAGCGTGAAGTACACGTCCAAAAGTTCTAAGCCCGTCCCACCAAACGCCAGTTTTTGGCAAATTTATACAGCCGATAACGCCTACGACGCCAATTTTTTCGTCGCTGAAAATTTTCAGCAAATCCGCCACAAGATTTTTATTGACGATTAAAGTATCTTGATGAAGATAAATTTTATATTTGGCGTCAGTACGATTCATCGCCGCGTTGTAGCCAGCCGTCATAGATTTTGCGTCGCGAACGTCGATAAATTCAGCACGCATACCCGCAGGAATTTTTAAATGCTTAAGGTACAAAAGACATTCGCTGTACCAATAATCGCTGTTCACGCAAGTTATGAAGGCAATTTTATTTTTGTCAATCATTATAAATTCACTACCTACAAAATTTTAACTTCTGCTAAAAATTTTTAAAGTTAGGAAATTATAACAATCTGCGCGTACTTCGGCAAGGTTTGAAAGTGAATAGGTAAGGTGTTATAATTCTTCAAAAATTTCATAGCTTTTAGGTGAAAAATTTTGAACTCTTCATTACGCATTAAGCATTACGCATTACGAATTATCATAGTCGGCGGTGGACCTGCGGGAATTATGGCGGCGATTCGTGCGGCGGAAAATGGCGCGGCTGTCACGTTGTACGAAAAAAATAATTCACTCGGGCGAAAGTTGCGAATCACTGGCAAAGGTCGTTGCAACTTGACAAACTTAGCCGATACAAATGAACTTGTAAAAA
>JAFSUE010000108.1 GCA_017445435.1 Selenomonadaceae bacterium
TCGGTCTGTACGAAGGCTCAAAGTCTAAGCCCGTCGCTGAAAAAGCTGGCTTGAAAGTTTTGTCCGTCGCTGACGCCGTCAAAGTTGCCGATATTACAATGATTCTTATTCCTGACGAAAAGCAGGCAGACGTTTATAAAAATGAAATTGCGCCGAATCTCAAAGACGGTTCAGCTCTTGCCTTCGCGCACGGCTTTAACATTCACTTCAAACAAATTATTCCGCCGTCAAACATTGATGTATTTATGGTAGCTCCTAAAGGTCCAGGTCATCTTGTACGCAGAACTTTTGTTGAAGGCGGCGGCGTCCCTGACGTTTTCGCAGTTGAACAAGACGCTACTGGTAAATGTTTTGACATTGCCCTTGCATACGCTCGCGGCATTGGCGGCACTCGTGCTGGCGTCATTCAAACGACTTTCAAAGAAGAAACTGAAACTGATTTATTCGGCGAACAAGCGGTACTTTGCGGCGGCGTAACTCATCTTATTCAAAACGGCTTTGAAGTTTTAGTCGCGGCTGGCTATCAACCTGAAATTGCCTACTTTGAATGTTTCCATGAAATGAAATTGATTGTCGACCTTATGTACGAAGGCGGCATGGCGAAAATGCGCAAATCAATCAGCGATACGGCGGAATTTGGCGATTATACCACTGGTCCGAAAATCATCACGCCTGAAGTTAAAAAAGCTATGGAAAAAGCGCTTCAAGAAATTCAAGACGGCACTTTTGCTAACAAATGGCTTGTTGAAAATCGCGCGGCTGGTCGTGCTAACTTCTTGGCACAACGCAGACTTCACGCAGAACATCAAATTGAAAAAGTTGGCGAAAAACTGCGCGGCATGATGTCTTGGCTCAAAGACGGCGCCGATTTGTCGAAAGACTAATCAATATAAAAATTAGAAAATCATCTGCAGTTTGTCGTAAATATCGACAGACTGCTTTTTTTATTAAGAATGAAGAATGAAGAATTTCAAGCTAAAAAATTATGGTAATTCGCGGCATTTCTAGCGCCCTGCGGAGTTGGACGCTGGGGAACACAAGGACGCGGCGTAATGTTTAAACTACTCACTACTTACTACTCACTACTTACTAAATTTGCGCCAAAAGAAAAAGTAGTTTAATTAAAAAAATTCCTAAACGCTAAAGAAGGTGAAAATTTGGAAATTCGTATAGCTGGCGTCGTACCTGAATCGATTGTCGACGGTGACGGTATACGCTACGCAATTTTTATGCAAGGTTGTCTGCGCCATTGCGAAGGTTGCCACAATCCCGCGACTCATCCACTTGACGGCGGAAAAATCGTCGACACGTCGGAACTTATCTCCGCGATTAAAAGAAACCCTCTGCTGGCTGGAATTACTTTAACTGGCGGTGAACCGTTACTTCAAATTCCACCCGCGCTTGAACTTGCAAAGGCTACTAAAAATTTGGGCTTGAATGTTTGGTGTTACACAGGCTACACGTTGGAAGAAATTCCGCCTGCCGCGCACGAACTTTTAAACTTCATTGACGTTTTAGTTGACGGTCCTTTTATATTGGCGCAAAGAGATTTGGAGTTGGATTTTCGCGGCTCAAGAAATCAGCGCATTATTGATTTGAATGAATGGAGGCGCAATAATGGCTGATAAATTTTTCGGCAAGTTGCAAGACCTTCGGCAAATAATTCGTGACGACATAAACTCTGGCAAAAATCCCTACAAAATTTTGTTGGACGTTGCAAAGTTGCTCGGCGAAATTTCTGGCGAAGATAATTATTATTTCGAAATTCGCGACGCCGTAATAAGCATATATGGCGACGCCTTGAAAAATAAGGACGTACTGGAAATTGAACTTGCTGAAGTTACTGCCCGCCGTGAAAAAATTCAAGCCGCTCTTTCCAATGAAAATTTTAGCGACGACGTTAAACAGCGCATAAGTTTTGCCCTCAAACGTCACGACGAAGAAATTGAGCGCCTTAATTCTCTGCTGAAATCTTAACTTGACCGTTCATTAACATAGGCAATAAAAAATCACGCAATGTTTCCAGTTTAAAATTTTCGCGCAGATTTTTTGAAATCATATCAAAGCACGGCTGAACCACTGTGTTAAAATTTTCAAGTTCATCTGCCGTTGGAATATAAATTGCACGTTCCCGCAATGAATTTTTTTGTAAATGCTTTAAGCCCGTGCCGTGAAAAAATTTCCGCTCAATCTCAATTTGAATACTATTCAAAAGCAAGTACAGATAATCTGAAAA
>JAFSUE010000109.1 GCA_017445435.1 Selenomonadaceae bacterium
CGAAACTATCAAAGATTTTTTCAAAGATTTGTTGCGCCCAAATATGGAGCTTGAGGATATTAAACAGATTACCTTCCCGCGTTTCCAAAAACTTATCAAAGATTATGAGAAAAAAGGTTTGCAGTACGGCGGCGGCAAGCTTTACGTAAAGCACGATGACGACGCGCATTTTCAGCTTGAATTTGAAATGTACTTCCGCGATGAAGAGGAACGCTGGCACAAAGTCGCTAATGAAAGCGAAAAACGCGATATTTATCTTTTGGAAGACAGCTTGATTAAGACGTTGAAGACGTTAAAAGTTGTGGAATTTCAAATTGAGGCGTCGCCCTCTGATAAAGCTGATAAACCTATGATAAACGTTACTCCTACTCCGCCTTCAATGCTTACTGATGACGTTGTAAGCGAAACTAAAAAATAATTCGATTGACTTATAATTTTTGATCGTTAGTTATGGCTGACGGTCTTTTTTTGTGGAAAGGAAAAATTTATGACAGACGAATTTTTTATGCGCGAAGCTTTACGGCTAGCGAAAAATGCTGAAGGTCGAACGACGCCCAATCCATTAGTCGGCGCAGTTGTAGCTAAAGGCGGTCGAATCATTTCAGCTGGCTGGCATCGTGCGGCTGGAACTCCTCACGCTGAAGTTCACGCGCTGAATATGGCGGGAGACCTTGCACGCGGTGCTACGCTTTACGTGACGCTTGAACCTTGTGCGCATTTTGGACGAACGGCGCCTTGTGTCGACAAAATTATTTTCACGGGCATTGAAAGAGTTGTCGCCGCTACGGTTGACCCTAACCCTAAAGTTGCTGGACGCGGCATTAAAATTTTGCGTGACGCGGGAATTAAAGTTGACGTTGGAATTTTGGAAGATGAAGCGCGGAAACTCAATGAAGTTTTTTTTAAATGGGTGACTAAAAATTTGCCATTCGTGACGATGAAATTTGCCATGACGCTTGACGGTAAAATTGCTACCGTGACTGGCGAATCTCAATGGATTAGCTGTGAAGAATCGCGGCAGTTCGTACATCATCTGCGCGATATTAACGCGGGAATTATGGTCGGCGTCAACACCGTTTTAATGGACGATCCACGCTTGACGACGCGAATTGACGGCGGGAAAAATCCTGTACGAATTGTAGTTGACAGTATGGCACGGACGCCGATTGACGCGAAAGTTATTTGTGACGATAGAGCCGAAACAATTATTGCCGTTACTACAAGTGCGCCTGCTGGAAAACTTTCCGCGTTAAGAAATAGCGGCGCTGAAATTATTATCGCTGGTCAAGGTCCGCAAGTTGATTTAGAAATTTTAATGCGTGAACTGGCTGCCCGTGAGATAACGTCGGTACTTTTGGAAGGCGGCGGCACGTTGAACTTTTCAATGCTTGAGGCGGGATTTGTCGACAAAGTCTATACTTTCATTGCGCCGAAAATTTTGGGCGGAAAAAATGCGCCTACCGCAGTAGCAGGCGCTGGCTTTCAAAATTTGTCAGACGCTGTGCAGTTTAAAAATGTTAGCGTCGAAAAAATTGGTAC
>JAFSUE010000110.1 GCA_017445435.1 Selenomonadaceae bacterium
AACGGAATTTTCAGCGCCAGTACCGATGACAAGCTGATAAAATTTCGCAACCGTTTAAATGAAAGTCATGAAAACTTTCCAATCTTTGAAATGCTCGGCGCAAAAGTTAAATCGGAAAATAAAATTGCCGACGAATTGATTAATGCGCTGATGAATACGAACTATAAATTTATAAAAAATGTTTTAATGGCGTTGACTATTCTGTACGACGGCAAAGTTGATTTAGCTACCGTCGACGTTGACCATATGTTCCCGAAAATTAAAGCTAAAACGCTTCAAGAAATGCTGGATCAAGGTATCACGGACGAAAAAAATTTTCAAACTTACTACGAAAAATTTTGTAACGCCTTGCCCAATTTACAACTGCTTAATTCTTCCGAAAATAAAAAGAAAAGTGCAACTTATTTCAGCGATTGGATAGCCGCGAAAACTGACGACGAACGCGCAAAATATATGGCGGAAAATTTTGTTCCCGACGTAGATTTTCGGCTTGTCAACTTCAAAAATTTTATCGACGCACGAAATAAATTGATTCGTGAAAAGCTTGCTGAAAATTTGAAGGCGCACGGCATTATTTATTTCAGCGCGGCAAAAAAAGTTATGCCGATTGTTCCGCCTGTTCGCGAAGTCACTGAAATAAAAAATTCTGATGACAATCACAAAAAATTTCCATTCGACGCCGTAACTGATTCTGAAGGAAAAATTATTGTAACGATTCTTTACGAAGACGATAGACCGATGGCGTATGCGTACACGAAAAATTATAAAAAAATTAGATTGAGTAGCGATTTTGTTCAAGAGTTTATCGACGAAGGACGCGCCGTCAAACTTTCACCAAAAAATTTTGACGACGTAAAAAAGAATTTTAAACGTGAACTTGAAAAAATTCACAATATGGCATTTCGTATAAAAAAACAATTTGCCGATGCTTTCGTTACTTCGGACGGAAAATTTATGATTTACGCTGACCACAACGGCGTGACGTTAGACCCTGCCGCGCAGAAATGGAATCCTGGTTTCCACGTCGTCAATAAAGATTTGCTGACAACGCGAATAAGTTTAGATATTATCCTGCAGGAAGTTGTACCGCAAAATATTTTTGTCGAGATAACAAAAGCTAACGTAGATTATGCGCGGAAAATTGCGAAGACGCAGGGTATTTCGACGGCGTTAAAATATCTTGAGTCGACACAGTATAAGTAAGGAGAAATTTAAAACAGATGAGTTATCTTTTAAGGCGTACCGAAGAAAATTTATTTCACGGGAAATTTACAACTTTTCCTGACGATTTAGTCACGCACGCAGTATCAACGCGAATAGGCGGCGTAAGTCAAGCGCCTTTCGACAGTTTGAATTTGGCGTTGCACGTTGGCGACGTTGCGGAAAATGTTTTGGCTAATCGTAAAAAATTTGCGCAGTCATTAGGCTTTAAGCTTGAAGATATTGTGACGCCGAATCAAATTCACGGCGATAAAATTTTCCGCGTCGAAGAAATTCACAGAGGGCGCGGCAGTCAAACTTACGACGATTCAATTTCCGAAACGGACGCGCTTATAACCAACGTTAAAAATTTGCCGTTAATGTTGTGTTTCGCTGACTGCGTACCAATTTTTTTTGTGGACGTTGAAAACTGCGCGGTTGGACTTGCGCACGGCGGCTGGAAGGGTACGTTAAATAAAATTGCGGCTAAAACTTTTTTGGCAATGCGTGAAAATTTTGGTACGACGGCTGAAAATTGTTTAATCGGCATTGGACCTTCAATCGGCGCGTGTTGTTACGAAGTTGGCGAAAATGTCAAGGAAGTTTGCGAAAGAAATTTTCCTGCACACGTCGACAAGCTGATTATCAAGCGCGACGATAAAATTTTTCTTGACCTTTGGGCGGCAAATAAAATTCAGCTTATGGAAGTGGGCTTGCCCGAAAAAAATATTGACGTGGCTGGCGAATGTACTTGTTGTAATTCAAATTTTTATTTTTCGTACCGCGCCGCGCGTCAAAAAAATTTGCAAGAAACAGGAAGAATTGCCGCTTTTATAGCATTGAAGGAGTCGTGAAAATGTCTGGATTTTTAGAAACGCCTTTTGGTACGAGAGATTTTTTGCCGAAAGAGGCGGCGGCTAAACGTGAAATTGAAAATCGCTTAGCAAAACTTTTCGCCAGCTATGGCTATGAAGAAGTTGTCACGCCAACAATGGAATTTTTAGAAACGCTGAAAATGTCAGGCGGCACGGTTGAACAAAATTTATTTAAAATGTTCGATCAAAAAAATAGAACGTTGGCACTTCATCACGAAATGACGACGCCAATAGCGCGGCTTGTCGTCAGCAGATTGAAAGAATTGGAATTGCCGCTGAAACTTTCCTACAATACAAGCGTCTTTCGATTCAGGCAGAATCAACCGCAACGTCAATGTGAATTTTATCAAGCTGGCGTTGAACTTTTAGGCGTGTCAAATGCCTTTGCAGACGCGGAAATTATTGCGCTTGCCATACAAAGTTTGAAAGTTGCGGGCTTGCAGGATTTTAAAATTTGCTTAGGGCAAGTTGGATTTGCTAGCGGCTTAATGGAGCAGTTTAATTTGCCGCTTGACATACAAAGTAAAATTAAAGCGGCGATTGAAAGTCACGATATAGTTGGGCTGGAAAAAATTGTTGAAGGCTTGGACGGTGCGGCGGCGCTGAAAGAAATTCCAAAACTGCGCGGCGACTTCGATATTTTGAACCGCGCAGATGAAATTTCGGCAAATAAAAAATCTCAACAGGCGCTGGACAATTTAGCGGAGATTTACAAGTTCCTGAAAGTGTACGGCGACGCGGACAAAATTATTTTCGACTTGGGAATAATTCGTGACTTTGAATATTATACGGGCATGGTGTTTGAGGCGTACGCGCCGAATGTTGGCTATTCACTGGCAGGTGGCGGACGTTATGACCATATGCTAAAAGATTTTGGGCTGGCGTGTCCTGCAACTGGATTTGCACTTGGCATTGAAAGAATTTTGCAAGCGCGGGAACTTCAAGGCGTCGAAGAAAATTTTTCAGCGCGGGATTATTACGTAAGCTATCATGAATCGCAAGATGAATCTGCTATTCGTAAGGCGGCGGAACTTCGTACAGCAGGAAAAATTGTTGAACTTTCACTTACACCGCAGACTTTGGAAGAGGCGGCACGAATCAGCGTTTCAAAAAATTTTGATGAACTGATTTATTTCAGCGAAGAATAAAAAATTTTACTAGATGTTTTTGATAACGTTGGAAAAGGTGGGCGCGTAAGGACGCGGCGAAATTTTTAAACTACTGACTACTGACTACTGACTACTAACTACTAACTACTAACTAAATTTGCGCCAAAAGAAAAGAAGTTTATTAAAAAAATAAAAAAATTTTAAAATTAACTTTAAATTATAAACATAACTAATTAATTGGAAGGAATTTAGGTTGATGCTTAGAAGAGTCAAGCAATTTTTTCAAGCGTTGACGGCGAAAGTAACGCCTGACGACGGAAAATATTTAGCGGCACATTTGAACGCGGAGGAGCAAAAATTATTTTTCGCAATGAGTACCGCAGATCAATATCATTGCTTACGTACGGCGTACACTATTGAACGGCTTGTAATTCAAGACAAAAAAGGTATCGACCGCGAATTTCTGATACGTTGTGCGCTCCTCCACGACGTTGGACGCGTCAAAGGCGATATGGGAATTTTCGGCAAAATTTTTACAGTCATTGTCACGGATTGGTTTCCTAGTTTTGCTAACAGGCTTGAACTTAAAGGAAATAAGTTGATTTACATTTACCGTCACCACGCGGAAATTGGTGGGCGTAAACTTCAACAAATTGGTTTGTTTCGTGAGGCTAAAATTATCGCCAAACATCACGCGCCGCCAACTTCAAATGATCCTTACGAATTGAAACTTTTACGGCTTGCTGACGAAGCGAATTAAAATCTTGTCAAAATACAGAAGGAATTTATTATGCCCGACAAAATATCTAAAAAAATTAAGTTCGCGCTTTTCTTAAAAAATGGTGAGGAAGTCCGTACCTTAGAAGAATTTCACAAATACTTCGACATGAGAGAAGCTATTCGATATTTTCTAGGCGGAAAACTTTCAAGCTGGCTCCGTAATCATAATTATCCAGAGGAAAAATGCCGCGACATTGAACAGCTGAAAAAATCTTACGATGCGCAAAAGTCGAATGAAAACTATGTTAAAGCTAAACTTGTTAAACAACTTAGCCAAATTCTAGAAATTTCAGAATCAGCTACAACCGCCGCTGAAAATATGGAAAGTGTCCAAATTATTGAACAAATTCTAGAAAAAGAACGTGAGATAAAGCGGACAGTTGAGCTAGGAAGTGAATATGAAAAATACGAAATTTTAAAAGATGTTGAAAGAATTGCCCGTACTCAAATTGAACTTGATAAAATAATTGAAAAATCCAAACGGCAAAAAAACTCTACCGCTACAATTTATCTCGTAAGCAGAAAAAAACCATACCAGTTTAAGTTGGAAGACGTTTTTTATACGAATTTGCGCTTTATTGGACTTAACCAAACGTCTTTAGACAAAATATCTTCAAAATCTATACCTGAAATAAAAATTTTTTATGAATCTGCCAACGGCAAAAAAAATGTCCTCCTTGAGGAAGTCGAAATAAAAAATTTTCTCGGCGAACCTCAAAATAAAAATAAATTTAATAATCTCATTATAAAGACTCGTAAAGTCGATTATTTTGCTGGAAAGGAAACGTCAACTGATCTTCGTATTCCTAAAACTGCTATAAAATCTGCGAATACGGATATAAATAAAACTGGCATAGAAATTGCTGAAGATAAATTGATTCAATATCTTGACGCTGGTTTTCCGCTTATTTACATTGACAACTTTGAGGAAGATAAAGCGGACGAAATTATAAGACGTGCCGCCGTAAGCCGCCATATTTTTGAATGGAGCGAAGCTGAAGGGCTTTTAGTTAAGAATGAAAATGGTAAATTAGCGTCAAATTTTGATCGTCAATGGTCGCTGAAACATACGCTGAAATTTTTTATTGATGATTTTCGTGGTCTGCGTGATTCAGACGAACAAACTAAATTTGAATTGCAGTCGTCAATTTTAGTTTTGAAAGATTTAAATGAACAGCTGAATGATTTTGAAGTCGTCACGCAGTTAAAATATCTTTCGCGAATGATTTATAACGGGCAAATTGAAAGCTGCAACATTATAATCGTTTCGTCAAATTGGAACATTCCGCCATCATTGGAACATATTGTAACCATACTGAAAATAGATTTGACGGAAAAGGAAATTTATAATTTAATTGAAAATTTTTGTAAAAATCAAGGTGTGGAAGTTCCTGCCGAAATGTTAATAAACAAATTTGTCGAGGCGTTCAAAGGTCTTTCAGAGTTCACTATAATAAGCATTTTATCGCTTGCATTTTCGCGCGACGGTGAATTAAATTCAACCGATATGGATTTAATTTTTGAAACGAAAAAGCAAATGATTCAGAAGACAAATATTCTTGAAATGGTTGAAGTAACTGAAAAGGACGACGATATTGGCGGGCTTGAAATTTTGAAAGGGTGGCTAAGGAATAAAGAAAAAATTTTCAAGAATATGAGCTTAGCTTTGAAATGCGGCATAAAAATTCCGAAGGGAATTTTAATTGTTGGTATGCCTGGTTGCGGAAAAACTTTGACGGCGAAAGTAACTGCCTCAATGTTCGATATGCCGCTTTTACGGCTGGATATGGGCAGAATTTTCGGCAAGTACGTCGGCGAATCAGAAAAAAATATGCGGCGAGCTACTCAACAGGCAGAAGTTATTTCGCCTTGCATACTTTGGATTGATGAACTTGAAAAGGCGTTTGCAGGTGTCGGCGGCGACGGCGGCGCGGAAGTTGCTACGCGTCTTTTTGGAACTTTTTTAACGTGGATGCAGGAGAAAACTAAACCTGTTTTTGTCGTGGCGACTGCGAATAATCTTTCACAACTTCCGCCTGAACTTTTACGCAAAGGCAGATTCGACGAAATTTTTTACGTTGGAACGCCGAATGCAGTTGAGCGTAAAAAGATTTTTGAAATTTATATCGACAAAGTTAAAAATAATAAAGAATTTATTTTTGATACGACATCTGAAAAAGAAAAAATAGACATTGAAAAAATGGTGCAAAACAGTTTGGGTCTTAGCAGTGCAGATATTGCAGGAATTGTGTCTGCAACTGTCGAAAATTCTTTCGTTGAATTTCTCAACAATGTCAATGAAAAAAATTCCGCCGACGAAAATAAAAAGCCTAAATTCAGTACTGAAATGGTCAATGAAGTTATAAAAGATACGCATAAAATGTCGGGTTGGCAACAGATAAAAAGAATTTATCAAACGTACATGCAACACGATTATAAAAATGCGTCGGAGCATGATACAGAAGATTTTTTATACTGGTTCAAACTTCGTGCAATAAATTTGAAGGATCTTCCTGGTCAAATTTTTTCGGTCTCGAAAAATTTGTTTATCAAAACATATCACTTTATACAGAGGTGGGCTAAGGAAATATTGAGTGCTTGGTCTAAAGAAATTGATCAATGGGATAAAGAAGAACAAGAACTTGAGGAAAAAGGTTTGCCGCAATTAAAATGGGGGATTCGTTTTGAAAGGTCGTTGCTTAGAGTATCTGTCAAGTTCTTCCGCAAAGTAAATGATTTTTTTGAATGGATTTCTGGTAATGATAAAGACAATGATAACGAGCAGAAAAAAGTTAATCCTAAAGGTAATGATGAAGATACTGATAAAGAGCAGAAAAAAGTTAATCTTAAAAGAAGTTGAATTACGCGACAGGGAAGGTGAAAATAGCAATGGATACGCCACAAAATGAAAATATTAATGTAGATGAGCTTGAAAAATTGGTGAATAAATTTTTACTTTCTTACATTTCGCGCGACGCTTCACAAACTGATGAGGAATGGTTAAAAGAAATTTTTACTGAATGCTTTCCAAATTTGCCCAAAGAAAAAATTGATGAATTTTGCCACGAAGTTCAAGTTAGCGTTGACTCAATGCAAAATTTTTTGGCGGAGTCGGCGAAGTCACAAACTTTTAATTTGCGAAGTCAACATTGGTTTTATGAAAAAATAAAGCGGAAAATGGCGGAAAGCGACGAAAATTTATTTTTAAAGCTTTGTTATCAAAATGCAATTCTCGACAAAATTAACCACTTGTCGTTGGAAATGTCGAATGATTTTAATTTAATAAAAAATAATCGTCATTCAGGCAGTGACGATGATGAGGAAAATAAATCTGTAGAAAAATTCTCAGCAAGCGTTGACAATATTTCCAGTTCTTCGCCAAGTTCCGCAAATATTAGAAAAGATGCGCTGAATGCTGGCGTGAAAAAATCCATAATGACGCAGTACCAACGCATGCTGCAAGTTGATATGGCGCAAATAAATTTCCGTATTAATGACATGTCAAACATTGCCATGAGTTTGAGCAGAAACGCCGCTTTAACTGGAATTTGCGGAATGATGTTGACTTCTGGTCTTACAATGATGAAAGGCGGATTAACGCGAACGCAAATGATACGATTGGCACTAAAAACTGGTGCTACAGACGGCTTACGGTTAGCGTTGACTGGTGCATTGAAGGCAGGCGCTGAAAGAAGATTGATTCCGCTATTGACGCGCACAACTCCTATGATAGCATTGACGGCGATGGCGTTGATAGCGATAGAAAGTAGCAAATCAATGTTTCAGTATGCACGCGGCGAAATAAAATGTCTTGAGATGTTTAACCAAGTCAGCAAAGTTTCAACTGCGGCACTATGTGCAGTAAGTTTTGGAGTAAAAGGCGCGTTAATTGGTACAGCGGCATTTGCAGCAGTACCACTTGCTGGATCTTTTATAGGCGGATTCATCGGCGAACTTTTAGGCAATGCCTTAGGCTACACTATCGGACAAAGTCTTCACTCGAAATTAAAAAATTTGCTTTTCAATGCGAAAAATATAATTGTCGCCCATTATGAAATTTTGGAGCATTTAACAAAGCAACCCGCTACCATAAAGCAGAGGATTGGACATTCTGAACATTTTCGTTTGGGACATTAAAAAAATCTATGGCGCTCGGCTATAGATTTTTTTTTAGCAAGTATTTATAAATTTAACTTTATAAAAATTTTTTATGTTAAATTAGAGCGTGTTGATTAATTGAAATTTTTTTATTAACTTACTTTTTATTTGACAATTCAAGCGTCAAATACTGCGGCACAATGTCAGCAAAAGTTCCGTCTGGCATACGAAAGCCGCCTGGAATTATTCCCAACTCTTTAAATCCTAAGCGGCGATAAAGATTTCTAGCGTGAACATTTTCAGCAACTACCGCGTTAAACTGCAAAATTCTGAATCCAAGTTCCCGCGCAGTTTCTATACAATGCTTGACGATAATTTCACCGATATGGTGTCCGCGCAGATTAGATTTCACGGCGTAACTTGCATTGCTGATATGTCCGCAACGTCCAACATTATTTGGGTGGAGAATGTACAGCGCCACAATTTCGCCTGTTTCATCATCCCTTGCAAGCCCTGTAAATGACTGCGCGGAAAAAAATTCATCGCCAGAAATTTCATTGAGTTCATCTTCCTGCGGAAATGCCACTCCGTCGCGTACAACTTCATTCCAAATTTCAATCGCGGCTTTAATATTTTTCTTGTCGTACTTTTCAACGATTATCAAAAAAGTTTTCCTCCATTTCAAACATAAAATCAGCTGTCAAATTCTAACCTTTATAGCGAATGGCTAACATAGTAATATCGTCGGACTGTTTAGCGCCGTCAGCATGAACTTTAATTGATTGTCGGACTGCCGCTAAAATTTCTTCCAACTGCAAATCTTTATCCGTACTGTTCAAAAATTCTTCCAGTCGTTCATTGGAATATAATTTGCCTTCATTATTTTCAGCTTCCGTCACGCCGTCAGTGTACATAAACAAAACGTCGCCTTTAGACATCTGCAATTCTTTCTGTTCATAATGCGCCTTTGGACGAACACCAAGCGGCGGAACTTTCTTTTCATTTTTCGGCAGATATTCATACTTGCCATCGTGCATAATTAACGGTGGATTATGCGCGGCGTTGACGTAAATTAACCTGCCCGTCTTAATGTTAAGCATTGCCAAAAAGACCGTCACAAACATTAATTCTTCGTTATTTTGATTCAACTGCGCATTGGCTAAAGTTATCGCCGCCGATAAATCGTCAGCAGTATTCGCCATCATCACGAAATTTTTCAAGATAGTTTTGCTACTCATCATGAACAGCGCCGCAGGTACGCCCTTCCCAGATACGTCGGCAATGGTTATGACTAAATGATTTTCATCGACCATATAAAAATCGTAAAAATCTCCGCCAACTTCTTTAGCCGCCTGCATTGTCGCGTAAATGTCAAATTCCGTTTTGTCAGGGAACGGCGGAAATTCACGCGGCAACATACTTTGCTGAATATTTTTAGCTAAATCCAATTCAGCGGCAATTCTTTCTTTTTCGGCAGTGACAGTTTGCAAATTTTTTATGTAACTTTGAAGTTCATCAGTCATCGCGTTAAAAGTTGTAGATAAGCTTTCAATTTCGTCGCCAGTTTTTATAATCTCCAACTTTTTCTCAAAGTTGCCCATTGCAATATCGCGTACACCGTCGGAAAGTTCTTTAATCGGCTTTACAAATTTACCTGCTAACTTTCTGCCGATAAATGTTGTTACTACAAACCAAATTAACAATGCAAAAAGGAACATCACGACCATAACTACAATGAATCTATGGTCAAGCGTTTTAACTTTTTCTTCAGTTAAATTTTGAATGAGTTCTCGATTTTCTTCAACAGTTTCAGTAACTTCATTTGCAGGTAAAACTACACCAAGACTCCAGCGCAATTCTGGAATTGGCGCGTACGCTATGTAATATTGGTTGCCGTTAATTTCTATTTCTTGCATTGATTTTTCGCCGACAGCCATTTTTTTTGCAATTTCCGACAATGCTATTGTATTACTTTCGCGAATATCAGGCGGATTGTCGTACACCACCTGAAGTTCTTTTAAGTCACTCAAAGTTGATTTTTCTTTGGAACTTAAAATTACTTTGCCTTCAGCATTCAACACAAAATTAAATTCGTCGTTAGTAGTTGTTGCAGGTTCCACGAGATAAGCCAGTTCATCCATTAAGATAGAAAAAAATATTACTCCTGCAAAATTTCCGTCGACTTCATAAGGGATTGAACAGGAGAACACACCTAAATTTCTATTAATGCCTGGACTGTAAGTGCTGGTATATATCGGTTCATTTCGTCTGCCTTCAAGCCACGCTTTTTTTGCTTCCGTATATAAAGGGTTGCTCCAAAAGTCGGCGCTATCGTTTGAAGTTCGCCATTGTTCAAGCGTTACTGCCGAATCAGCCATTATGCCTATTCCTGATTCAGTCAATATACCAAAAGTCGGCGCGTCCCAAAAATCTGGGTTGCGATATTTTAAACTGAAAAAGTAAAACAAATCTTGCAAGTTGCCCAACATATCTATTTGATAGCTAAGTTGTGGCGTGGACAAGTCGTCAATGGTTATGAAAGGCGCGTATCGTAATGCGGCAACGTCACTGTCTCGAAATTCTCTACCCAATCTAGCGGGGTGCGGTCTAAAGTTTTCGGGATGCTGATTTATTTCGTTAGCTACTCTTTCCAAAAGTCTAAGATCACCGTAAAAATCAGACATCTCCGACAGAATAAATTTTGTGCGCTCTTCTATGCTGTAAATTAAATCTTTTTGTTTCTGTTCACGCAAAATATTTGAACTTGTTTCCAGCGCCTCATGACCGATTGACTGGCTAATATCTTTTGCATAATCTTTTGAATTGTAAACTCCTATGAATGTGACAAAACTAAAAAAAACCATTAAGACAACGCAAATAAACAATATAACGCGATTTATACGCTTTGTTATGGTCATTTCGCGACCAATGATAAGTTTGATCAGTTTATTCATTTTTATAATCTCCGCAAAGGCGGTGATTTTATTATTCTAAATCATCGACGGAAGAATAGACGGTGTAAAAGCCCTCAATGTCGAAGTCGTCAAGAATTTCTTGCACCATACCTTTAGCGCCGCAAATTACAATTTCTTTCTTTTCTTTGTTAGCAATTTTAGCGACGCGCAGAAGGACGCGAAGTCCCGCGCTGGAAATGTATTCTAACGAACTCAAATCAAGTGCAACTTTCACATGGTTGAGCATAACCATTTTAATTTTTTCTTCACCAACAGGCGCAGTAGCCGTATCCAGCCGTCCGATAATTCCGAGAATGTACCAGCCGCCTTTAATTGTTTCACTGAAATTTATTGTCTTTTCCAAAACTATGTCTCCTCTCACTATTTCATTTTAAATTATAAAATTTATTCTTCCAATTTCGCAAATTTCCTGCC
>JAFSUE010000111.1 GCA_017445435.1 Selenomonadaceae bacterium
AAGCCTGCACGCATTAAATTTACTTCGTGACAAGCCTGTATTATAGACTGTTCGACAGAAATATAGCGTTCTTCTTTGTCCATAAAAATTCCCTCCTTTTAGTAAGTAGTGAGTAGTAAGTAGTTAGTAGTGAGTAGTTTTTCATTACGAATTACGCATTACGCATTCCTAATTAAAAAAAGTTCATACTGCCGCTACGGTAGCCCTGCAAGTCTAACGTCACGTAAGAAAAGCCGTAACTTTTAAATTTCGTAGCAACTTCATCACGAAAATTTTTTTCTAAAAATTTGTCGAAGGCGTCAGGCAAAATTTCAATTCGCGCAATATTTCCGTGAATGCGTACGCGAATTTGCTTGAAACCTTTGTCGATAAGAAATTGTTCCGCCTTGTCAACCATTTCAAGCTTTTCAGCGGAAATTGATTCGCCGTAAACAAACCTTGACGCTAAACAGGCATAAGACGGCTTGTCCCACGTCGGCAAGTTCATTTCACGCGATAAGGTACGAATTTCATTTTTATAAAGTTCAACGTGACGGAGCGGGCTTTTAATTTCCAATTCAGCAATCGCCTTCAAGCCTGGTCGAAAGTCGCCGTTATCGTCCATATTTGAACCTTCGACGACGTAAGAAATTTTATTGTCGGCGGCAATTTGCAAAATTTTTTCAAACAGCCCGCGCTTGCAAATGTAGCAACGATTTTTAGAATTTTCGCGGAAGGCGTCTTTCATCAATTCATCTGAATTAAAAATAATTTGCCGAACATTTTCTGCGCGGCAAAAATTTTTAGTTTCATCAAGTTCACGTTGTGGGAAAGATTTTGACGCGGCAGTTACGGCAATAACTTTGTCGCCAAGTAAATCGTGTGCAACTTTAAGCAGAAAAGTTGAATCGACGCCGCCTGAAAATGCTACGGCAACGCTATCGAGTTCAACTAAATATTTTTTTAATTCATCAAACTTTTTCATTCTTAATTCTTAATTCTTAATTCAATTAAAATCCTCCGCCGATTGAGAAATGGAAACGTCCGCCCTGCTTGCCGCGTCCATAGTCCAATCTAAACGCGCCGAATGGTGTATTAAGCGCAACACCTATACCAACACTGCCGTTAATGTCGCCGCCTTTTGGCAGAAAACTTGAATTCCACGCGCCGCCCCAATCAGTAAAGACAATGCCTTGAACTCTTTTTGCAAGCGGAAATCTATATTCCAACGTCGCAAGCAACATTCTATTTCCTCTAAATTGGTCGTCACGATAGCCGCGCAGACTTCCCTGTCCACCAACGCGGAATTGGTTAAACTCCGTCATGTCGCCACGTCCCCAACCGTAAGCGCCACGCCATGCCCAAACTTGATCGTGATCGCCAGCCTTGAAGAAGTGCTGATTGTCTATAGAAATTTTTTGAAATTTGAAGTCGCCGCCTAAAAGTCCGCCAAGTTCCAAGTCAATAACAGATTTATCGCCAGTCGTCGGATTGTAAATGTTATCGCGCGTATCAGTTATATGTTGCCATTCAATACTGCGCGTCGTACCGAAATTTTCATCGCGCCATTGTTGCCCAGCTTCGCCGCTACGGTCGCCAGCATTACCACTTCTAACGTGTCTGACATAATCATCTTTGCGTTGACGAATTGTAATGTAGTTTGTCGAATATTCGCTCCAAGGACGGCTTAAAGTAATTTCGCCGCCGCTGTAACGCCGCATATAACGTTCCTTCAAATCGCCGTTTGTATCGTAGTCGTAGTATTGATAGGTACGATGATAAAGCATTAAAGTTCCCGCCGTCTCGCGTCTATCAAGCCAAGGGCGTCTGTACGTGAAAGAGAAACCGTGCGCGTCATGTTCATTAGCGCTTTTCTCAAATGTAAGCGATACTGCGTCGCCCATACCAAGAAAGTTTTTGTCGGAAATGCTGATTGAGCCAACAAAACCTTCGGACGTACTGTAACCCGCGCCAACGCCAAAAGTTCCTGTACGTTTTTCCTCAACGTTAATTTCCATAATCATTGCGTCAGGTTCCATACCTGGCAACATTTTAACGTTGACATCTTCAAAGAAACCGAGATTGTAAACGCGTTCCATAGAGCGCCGCGCCAATTTTGCGTTGAAAGGCTCACCAGGTTGTTGGCGCATTTCGCGAAGAATGACAACTTCCCGCGTCTTAGTGTTACCTTTGACTTTGTAACCTTCCAGTACGCCTTCACTGATTTTTATGTTGATGACGCCTTCATCTGTCACGTTCAAGTTAGCAATCTTCATCCAAATGTAGCCGTCGCCGTGATACTTTTCAACCATCGCAGTTATATTGTCGCGCAGGGTGTTACCGTTCAAAACTGCGCCGCGCTTGACTTCCAACATTTCATCAAGTTCGCCTTCTTTGTAAACGGTGTTGCCTGTTATGACAATATCATTGACGACGGGATTTTCCATCATATGATAAGTGATTATGACGCCTTCGGGAATTTCTGAAAAAGTTTGATAGGCATCGTAGAAGTAGCCGATACCTTGAATTGAGTTAATGTCACGAAGAGCCGCCGCCGTAGTGAAAGTGTCGCCAGCGTGCATTAACGCGGCAGATTTTACGGCGGGCAAGGTTGACGTGCTTGCACCTTCAAATTTAACGTCAACTACAGTTCGTCCTTCAAATTGGTCAAGGTACTGTTTATATTCAGCCTCATTCCTAAGCATACGTTCATCGTATTCAATTCTGCGCGGAGGGCGAACAGTTTTTTCTTCCTCAACATTTGAAGTAGCGTCGGGATTATCTTCAGTCGTAACTTTTTCTTCAGTTGAATTTATATTGCCTTTGAAAGGTGTAGTTGATTCGTCTGAAGTTTGGGCGCTTAAAGAAGATTTATCGTCAGACACTGTATCAGCGCTTTCCGCCTTAAAGCCGAATAACAAAGGAAGTGAAAGTAGTACCGCGCCGATTGTCACTGCCTTTTTCTTTAATAAATTTCGTTTAAATTTCAAACTTCAGACCTCCATTTTAGGGATTAGCTTTTAGCTTTTAGGTTAAAACTATTCACTACTCACTACTAACTACTAACTAAAAATTATATCTCGCTTCTAAGCCGAAAATGTAATTTCCGCGTTCACGCTCAACCGTTATTCCAATATTGTTATTGATGTCGTATTGGAAACCGAAACGTGTTATCTTGTCGCCAGTTATACCTTGCGTATAGCGCAACATTATTTTATCAGAAATGTACTTGCCAATAAAGACATTAAATTCATTTTGTTTGCGGTTATCTTCTTCCTCTTTGAAAGTGAAAGCTGAACCATTGCCGCGCGTCAATCGGAATTGGTCAACGCCCAAAGTTTTCCGTACAGTGTCTTCAACGTCCGCTAACAAACTCATCTGCAAGCCAATAGCTAAAATATCTGACGCCGTAATATTGCCCTTACCTTCTGCGTAATTTTCGCGCAGTGTCAACAAGTTTACAATTTCAGTTTGTGACATTTCAGGATTTGACGTAAGCTTTAAATCCATATTATTTAGCGAACCGTCAAGCGTCAAGAAAACTGTTGTCCGTGAAAATTTCGTATCGGCGGCAAAATGTATTGTCGGGAAGAAAGAATCTATCTGATTGAAATGCGCCTCGCCTTCGCGAATATCAAATACGCTGTTTGCATAAGTCAACGTACCGCCGCGCTTAACGCTTATCGTTCCTGAAGTTTTTGGATGCCGCGTCGTACCTTCAAAGTGCGCCGAGCCAGTCAAATACATATCGTACAAGTGGGAACTGTAAAATCTAAACTTATCGCCAAGATTTATTGAAACGTCCAAAAGAATATTCGGCAATGGATCATCAGA
>JAFSUE010000112.1 GCA_017445435.1 Selenomonadaceae bacterium
GAAGGCGCACGGGCAACTTATTTTGTTGAAACGGAACTTTTTACTTACGACGTGAAAATTGGCGTTGGTTACGGCGTGAATTATGAAAATAAAGTTCAAGCCGTCATTGCAAGTCACGTCTATTTTTATGAAAATATTTTGCGCAATGATATAAAATTATGTCACGCTGAAGGTTGCCGCGCTGATGCTTGGGACGTTGTGAAACATTTCGACAAATTTTTTTATATTACAGGCAAAGTGCTTGAGTCGAAAGATACCAACGTTAAAGTTCAATTTGACTGCGACGAAAAACAAAATAAAGATGAAGCGCTTGACATTCCCTACGAATCGCCTGTAAGCAACTATCTTTACACAATGCCTGACGTTGACGACAAAGTTTTTGTGTACGTCGACCACATACGGCAAGCGGCTATGGGCAGTCTTCGCGCTAAAGATGTTTCAGATGATTATAAAGACCGTTCATTCAAAGTTGCAAAAAATTCCGCGCTGATTATTGACACGAAGAAAACTGAATTTAACGCCGCTGAAAAAACTTTGATGAGTGAGGAAGGCGACGTAAAATTTTCTGCGCCGAAAGATATAATTTTTTCGTGCAAAGGCGATTTAATCATTCAATCCGCGCAGGGTATGATGCCTGATAATCAGCTGACAATGGCGGCGCCGCATATGGCAGGTTACGCGCAATATTTAGCGGGTCTCGGTCAACCTGCTACTGTGCAATTCAATCCTGCTGGCTCGACAGTTGGCAAAGTTACTTCGCAAATTACAAACAGCGGCTCGAAGGCTGAAAAAGTTGAACTGTCTGACCTTGCAAAGGAACTCGACAAATTGACTGGACGCAAAGATAAAAATTCTGAAAATAAAAATTCTGGCGGCGGTTCTGGCGGCACGATTAAATTTGACGGCAAAAAAAGTTCACTGCTTGAAGTTAAAGACAGTTCCATTGAGATGAAAGGCAGTAACTTAAACGTCAAGACACGCGCTTTAATGCAGGTCGGCTACATTCCAATGGCTGGCGGCGGCACTGGTTCACTTAGCAAATTTGAAGGCGGCAACCCTAAAAATCGTTCGGATAAAATCAATGCTGAAAAAGGCAGTGAAGATCGTTCCCGCGTTAAAGAAAAAGTTGCTAAGACGCCTGACGATAAATCAATCTCGCGATAAACTTTTGAGGAAAATTTTATGGATTTTGTTAAAACGTTGCCCGAATTGGCGGGGCACGAATACGCTATTAACTACGCGACTGGAAATTTTACGCTGAAAATTACTGACTACGTACAGCAAGATATTTTGAAAAATTTTGTCGTGCAACGTGAATATAATTCGCTTGCTAAGAATTGGCAATTTAATATAGACGGCAGACCGCAGAAAATTACTTTGCAAACTTTGCGGGAAATTTTTTTTATTTACGAAGGAAAACATTTAATTTCCGTGCAAGATGAAATTGGACGTACTACGCGCTACGATTACACCGAAAATTTTTTGTCCTGCGTCACTTATCCAGATAAAACGCAAGCCAAATATTTTTACGACCACAATAAAAAGTTGGTAAAGTGCATTGAAGGCGGCAAAATTCTTTTTCAGAATGAATACGACGAATTTGGACGGCTGATAAAAATTTCTGACGCGAACGGTACACGAAATTTTTTTTACGACGATAAAAATCGACAGACTATTGAAAGCGGACGCGATAATATTACGTACAAGTGGACGCGCCGCAAGCTGATTGAAAAAAATTTTTACGCGGACGGCACTTTTGAACTTTTCAAGTACGACACCGATTTCAGATTGAATTACAAACTTTCGCGAAACGGTGAAGAATATGTTTGGCGCTATACCAACGGGCTTTTATCGCGTGAAATTTTGCCCGACGGTAAAATAATTTCTTATGAATACGATGATAAAGGCAATTTAATCAGAAAAATTGATAGCGACGGACGCGAAGAAATTTATTTTTACTCGTCAAAAAATTTGTTAATCGCTAAAAAAGTTCGCCTAAACATTAAAGATTGGCGGATTGAAAAATTTGAACGCGATATGGCAGGAAGAATTTTAAAGCACGATATTAACGGGCAAATTACCTCCTACGCCTACGACGAAGAATCGCCCGCGCCTTCAATGGTTAAAACGCCCTGCGGCTACAAGTTCAATTTGTTTTATGATAAAGTTTACAGACTGCTGACGGTAAAAACTGAAGTCGGCGAATTTTTCTTTGCACATACGCCGATGAATAAAATTGTTGCCGCGAAGGAAAATATTTTTACGCCGATTGAAAGTCCTGAAAAATTTTCTGATGACGCCGATATAAAAATTTTTGACAACGGCGACAGATTGATTGAGGCACGACAAAAAATCGGCGATAAATTCAAGCTGATTCGCTGGAAGTACGATTTAAACGACAACTGCATTGAGCGGCGGGAATGGCTTGACTTGCAAACGATTGAAAGTGCAACAGGGCGCGTTAAAGTCACCCAGTACGAATACGACGCGCAAAACAGATTGATTTTTCAATTTGACGGCGAAAACGTTGCAAAATATTATTACAATTGCTTGAATAATTTAACGCAAGAAAGAAAAGGTAAATTTAAATGGCGCTGACTTCATCAAAAAAAGAAAGTGCAGTTGCTCTGCACGATATAAAAATTGCTGGCGTAGACTTTTTGCAAATAAGGCAGATTGAAATAAATCACACTGCTAACGAATACGCACGCGCACGATTGATTTTGCAGGTTGACAGTAAAAAGGGTAAAAAATTTTTTGAACAGGCGAACGCCGATAAAATTAAAATTTCTGCCAAAATTAACAAAAAAGACACCGTTTTATTTCAAGGTTACATTTCAAATTTGAGCCTGCGTACTACGATTGACGAAACTATTTTGACGATTGATTTACTTGACGCCGCTTGCTTACTGAATTTGAAATATGAGACTTGCTCTTTCCAAAAACTTACTGACAAGTACGAAGAAGTTTTGAAAACGGCGGTTAAAGACAGCGGCGGCAAAGTTAATTTGAAAGTTACTGACAAGGCGATTGAAAAAATGATCGTCCGCCTTAATGAAACGTCATGGCAATTCATTAAGCGTATGGCGTCGCACTTCAACGCAATGGTTTTTACTGATATTACCGCCGAAAAGCCGCTTGTGACTGTCGGTCTGCCTGAATCTAAGCAGACGATTGAAATTGAAGACGCGCAGGTTACATACAACTTTGACGACGAAACTTTTCAATTTATCAACTCCAATGACAAATTGAAGGCTAAAGGCGCTAAAGTTATCAACGAAGATTTTGCGTCGGTTAATGTCGGCAACGTCTTCAAATATTTAAACCTTGCCGATACCGTCAAGCTTAACAAAAAAGAATATTTCGTGAAAAGTTTGAGTTTTCGGCTTGTCGAGTATCTTTTGACGGCAAATTATACTTTGGTCGGCAAGACGGCTTTTTTTGTACCGATTTCAGCGCAGAAAAATATTTACGGCAGAGTTTTCCGCGCTCAAGTCAAGAAAGTTGAAAAAGATAAAATTCAAGCACATTTGATTGACGTTGACGAAAAATATACGGAAGGCACGACGTGGTTTCCATTTGCGACGGCGTATTCAAGCGCGGACGGTAGCGGTTGGTACGTTATGCCTGAAGTTGATGACTACGTAAGAATTTTATTTCCGTCGATTGATACAAGCGACGCCTTCGCGCTAAGTTCGATTAATACCGCGCCGCTTAAAGAGCCGAAAAATAAATCTTTGAAAGCGCCAGGCGGTCGTGAAATTTTGTTGACGGATAAAGGCGTTGAAATTATCGCTGAACATCAAAAAACTTTCATTCAGCTTGACAAAGACAAGGGAATTAATATTGTTTCGGCGAAAGATATTGTTATCAATGCGGACGGCAATGTTTCTTTCGACGCCAAAGGCAAAATTCAAATGATTTCGCAAAAAGAAATTACCGCGCAAAGTGGTCAATCGCATATGAAAATTTTGTCGAATCAAATTGATATGGGAGGGAGCAATATTATTGTCGGAGAATGAATTTGAATTAAGAATGAAGAATTAAGAATTAAATTTGGGGGAATTTAATGGAACTTATTCAAACTTTCGACGAATATTTAATTTTACGTTACAAGCCGCTTGAAACGGAATTTTTAAAAAAATTTTCACAACACTTAAGCAAGGAACTTCCTACGATTAGAAAATTTTGTCTGGAGGAATGGCAAAAAGCTATTGCCTACGCTTGCGAAATTCAGCGGCAGGAAAATAAAATCTGCGCTTATATGAGCATTTCTTTTTTAAACACGTCAATGATTGATGACAAGCCGACGTTACAAATTGATTTTTACAATGAAGAATGGGTTTTCGGCGAATCTTGGGCGCGGTATCGTATGAGCGCAGATTTTTTATTTAAGTATTGGAAAGATTTTAAGTTTGACGCGCTCGACGACAAATTTTTTGTCCGCAGTAAAATTTCTAAAGTTGAGATTAAAGCGTTGTTTTGGGGTACGCTCGACAAATTAATTTTTCTGTTTACTTGCTACGTAAAATATTTTGCGTTGCGTCTAAGCTACTACAACGAATTTGACGAACTTATTAAAGCGAAAAATTTTTACGTAACCTGCGGAACTTATCTTGACTGGCAAAATAAAGTTTACGCGGTAATTCCCGAAGTTGATTTGTTGAACCCCGACGCAAATGAAGATACAACCTTCCGCCCCGTCGAGAATAAAATTTTTCAGAATAAAAAATTTCACGATTTAAATCTGCGCGGCTGTTACTTTGAAGATTGCGTCTTCGATAATTTCACGTTTGAAAATTTAAATTTGGTTGACGCAAATTTTCTTCGTTGCCGCTTTATCTCGACAAAATTTGTAAATGTGCAAATGGCGGGCTGTGATTTATTTGAGTGCTACTTCAAAAATTGTACGTTTGAAAATTGTTCAGCCGAAATTGACGACGACAGCGACGAATATTTTGCGCCGATGAGAATGTATCATTGCTATTTGTTAAATTTGCAGTTTGAAGGCTGTACTTTTGAAAATTTGACGCACATTGATTGTTATTATAAGGAGTGATGAAATTTGAAATATGAGATAAAAGTTTGGAATGTCCCGGGCAATATGCCGACTGATATACAACCCAAAAATGCGGCAGGCTTGATTCAAAATATTGTAAATGATGCCAATAGTGTCGCCAATGATCTCAATAATGTCCAAAATGCACTGCAAGGCAACGAGGCACAAGAGGCACACGATCCACATCAGCCAGATATTTTGATTGATGAAAACGGGGACTCAGAAGAGGTTATTAAATCAGTAAAAACTTCCTACATTACAAACAAAGATGACAACGGTAATAAAATTCAAAGTATAAAAATTGAAATAAAAGGGAATTTATATTTGCCGCTTGATGGCGGTCTTGCAGGTGACGCCAAAAAGTTGGTAGGCTTGCAGAAGGGCGAAGAAAATCAACGCAGAAATACGCTTTTACTTTCAAAATGGGCAAGCGCAATACAGCCCGATCCAAATGCTAATAATAATCAACAGCACGATCCAAATGCTAATAATAATCAACAGCACGATCCAAATGCTAATAATCAAAATGCTGACGAACCGTTTTATCGCGCCGTCGCTATAAGAATAATGACGAAGGCAGGAGATTTTCGCGTA
>JAFSUE010000113.1 GCA_017445435.1 Selenomonadaceae bacterium
CCTTTCAAAAGTAACCGCGCCGTGACAATCTCCATAGTAGCTAACTGTCAATTAAGCTGAAATTTCTCCTTCCTTAAATTTACTTGCCCACAAAGATGGAGAATCAATCAGGACAGCTAGCGTATATCAGCGTCAATGAATTGGTTTGACGCGTGATAATCTTTGTTTCAGCGCATTTAATAAATCATTTTGCCGCGCGTTTTTATCTGATAATACCCGCACGACGTTTTCATCTATCGTATTTTGCGCTATTAAATGGTGAATCACTACGGGCTTTTCCTGCCCTATACGGTGTAACCTTTTATTAGCTTGCTGATAAAGTTCCAACGACCAAGTAAGACTAAACCATATAATGACGCTCCCGCCGTATTGCAGATTAAGCCCGTGACCTGCTGACGCGGGATGTACTAGCAACATTGATATTTTTCCCGCGTTCCATTTTTTTATATCATCTGCAGACTTTAAGGTTACGGCATCGGGGAATTTTTCCTGTAATCGCGCTAAATCGTGTTTAAACCAGTAAAATATCAGCAACGATTGATTCACCGTCTCCCTTATCTCCGCCAATGCGTCAAGTTTTGCTGAATGTATTTCTGCCACGTTGTCATCTGAATCATAAACCGCGCCATTTGCGAATTGCAGTAATTTATTTGCCAGTACTGCCGCCGTAGACGCTACTAAATCTTGTCCGTCTATCTCGGCTACTAACTCTTTCGTGAACTGCAAATACAATTTCTGTACTGCGTTGTCCAACGGAATTTTCACGAAATTATTTATTACTGGCGGCAAAATAAGATAATCTTCACTTTTCATTGATACGCATAAATCCGCTATTTTTTTGTGTATTACCTTATCTGCGCCTTTTTTCAAGTTCCAGTTGTAGACAATGTGTCCTGACTTCATACCTTCATCAAAATATTTTCTGCGATATTCGCCTATTGTTCTGCCTAATCGCTCGCCCCTGTCCAGCAAAAATATCTGTGACCATAAATCCATTAACGAATTAGGCGCGGGCGTTCCCGTAAGTTCAACTACGCGCTTTATCAGCGGGCGTACTTTCCTCAATGACTTAAACCGTTTCGATTGCGAATTTTTAAAACTGCTACTTTCATCTATTACGACCATATCAAAAGGAAAATCTTTCCCGTAATAATCAGCTAGCCAACTTACATTTTCGCGGTTAATGACGTAGACATCAGCATTTGTTTTCAACGCTGAAATACGTTTATTCAACGCGCCAAGTACTGGAACAATTTTTAAGTCTAAATGTTCCCACGTTGCGCATTCATCAAGCCACGTTGTTTCTGCTACACGCAGGGGCGCAATGACTAAGACTTTCTGCACTTCAAAACGGTTATAAATCAGCTCTTGAATTGCCGTTAATGTCGCTACCGTCTTGCCCATTCCCATATCAAGCATTAAACATACTGCTGGATTTTCTATTATTTTCTTTATCGCTACTGCTTGATATGGACGTGCATTAAACTTTTTAGTCATCTGCCGTTACCTCTGCTATAAAGTTTTCTATCATTTTCACGCTATTTATTACGCGAACAGGAAAACCGAATTTTGCGAACTCCGCGAAGGTATGTTGCTGTATTTCACTGACTACGCCGTTTTCGCGTTTCAATTCCACGAAATAAATCTTACCTTTTGGCATTAAAACAATTCTGTCTGGAACTCCAGCTTTAAATTGCGCGGAAAACTTTAACGCCATTCCGCCTGCTGACTTAACCGCGTTACAAAATCTTTTCTCAAGTTGCTTTTCAGTCAAAGATACTGTCATCGTCATCATCTACCTTGCGTACAAACGCCTTTTGTAAGCCGTAGTCCGTTCCAAACTGGATTTTATCTTCAGTTTCTACCCAATCAGTTAATTTTGATAAAGCCGTATTAATTTTTTTACTTTCAGCAGGCGCGAATTTTTTCATATCGCCATTTAACATTTCGCACCATACTTCAGCCGTACAAACTTTGTTGCGTTTCATTAATTTCACTTCATCAACTGCGTTAAAGTCGCCGTTATTCGTTATGTACGATATGCGATAATTTTTACTGCGTCCATACCAATCAGTTGGTATTTCTTTTTCCAAATAATCTTCAAGCATTCCGACGAGTGAATTTTCTTCTGTATGTTGCTCTTGAACTTTTTTTGCAACTAATTCCATTTCACGACCTATCCAAAGTGTTTCGGCGGCTTTCCACAACGTTACAGCCTCTGCCCATACTTGATCTATTTCCGAATCTAAGTTTTCATCAAAAAATATAGACTTCGTCGGTTTATTCAAGCCAACTGTCACGGGAAAAAATCTGCGGTTGCCTGTTGGGTCTTTGAGAAAAACTTTCTCGTTTGTCGTACCAAAGAAAACACATTGGCGCGGAAAATCTTGTGTACGTTTGCCGTACGATACACGAAAACTATCAACTTTCTTTGAGATAAATTTTTTAGCTGATGCCACTTCAGCTTTTTTCATTGCCTCAAGTTCCGATAATTCAAGAATCCAATAGCCGCGCAACTGTTCATAAGCTTCCTTGCCTTGTAAATCACTTAACGAATCAGAAAACCAATCTTTACCGAGCCTTGTTAGCAGTTCGCTTTTGCCAATTCCTTGTGGTCCGATTAAAACAAGCATATTATCCCATTTTATTCCAGGCTTCATTACGCGCCCGACTGCCGCGATTAACATTTTCCGCGTAACCGTTTGGACGTAATCATTGTTAATCGCTCCAAGATAATCAATGAAGAAAGTATTCAAGCGTTTCTTGCCGTCCCATACAAGCCCATTAAGATATTCACGTACTTTATGGAATGAATTTATATGAGCGACGCTAAGCACTTCGTCATCTATCTTTTTCACGTTATCTATTCCGTAACACGTCTCAAGATAATATCTAAGTTGCGCGTCGTCATTATCTTCCCAGTACTTTTTAGGTTCATTTTTATCTTGCCAAAATAACGGTCGAGTGATAGCAATTCTTTGAGAAAATAAGTCGTAGCCTAAACAATTTTTCAGACGTGGATCATTTTCTAAAATGATTCTAATGTTTTTACGTGTAGGTAAAATTTTTCCAGTCTTTTCATTAAGTTGCAGATTTCCGCGCCACGAATCGTCATCATCTAAGTTATCAAAATCAGATTTAACTTCCTCGTAGCCTTCCTGCGTCATTAAGATTTTTGTTTTCTTATCGTTGCTACAAAATTCTAGCGCTTTATTGAATGACGGCAATTTAGTCGTGTCGTCCGTAGATTTATTTTCATCATTTGCACCGAATTTATGTATCCTCAACAAATCAAAGGCGTTGCAAAGTTGCAAACTGCAAGGATCGGTAGCGTGAAACGAATACAGCCATTTATCTTCGTAAACTATAGCGCCGCCAGAACTTGACCCCGCTTTATACGTGTAGCGATTTTC
>JAFSUE010000114.1 GCA_017445435.1 Selenomonadaceae bacterium
GTGATTAAATCTTCGCCAGCTTTTAAAATTCCTGCCGTCGTGTCCATTATTAATTCTGGTTGAATTTCCGCTATTGTTCGCCGAATTACCCTTAATCCCGCGTTTATCACGTTTAAAACGTCTCTATCGTCGTAATTTATACAATCTTCATCGTGTATCGCAATTCTTATTTTCCTTACAACATCTTTTATCGGCGTCACGTTACCACCTCCATTAATTGACATTTTGGAAATACATATCATCTAAATATTCCATTAACTTCAATGTGTCTTGTTCAATCTCCGCCACTGTCAATTTTATCTTTTCAAATTCGTTGTTATAAAGCGCCCAACTTGGAAAAATTGATGATATGTGCATTGTTAAAGTTGATAGATAATCAAAATTTTGTTCTAGAAATTCTTTTAAAAATTTACGGTACACCTTATCGATAAAATCACTAAAAGCCGTATTAGTTGGAGAAAAAATTTCTACTCCATCTAAATCTGCCTCGACGTTTTCAAAGGCATTAAAAGTTTCATAATTTTTTGAGTGAATAGCGCATAATGAATTCATCAGCTTTACGACGCCTTTTTCAATATCGTCCAACATTAAAGAAACTTCTGCATACTCTTCGTGAGCAGTTTTGTTATCACCAAAAGTATGTGATACAAATTCTTTTAAATAATGAGTACGCAAATTTGAACACCCTCTTAAAAACGGTATCAAGATTCTTTTACGCCAATTCAAAATATGGGCGTGTATTTCTAAATATTTTATATGAACATCTTCCATAATAACACTTCCTTAAATAGCTGGCGCAATGCCGCGCATAAGTGATTCAGTTGCCGCTTGCGTCATTGTTCCACCTTGATTATTTGGCTGACCGTTCATCATTTGCGAAAGTGCTATAGCTTGATCCAACTGTTCAGGTGTCATTTGATTTTCCTGCACTTGTTCAAGTTCTGGCGGCGGCGTTGCCTGTTTCATTTGTGCCGCTAATTCTGGCGCTAATTGCTGAATCATCGCTTGTATGAAATAATCTGCAATTTCTTGTGACACGTAACCTGCCTTCGCCGCCATTGCAAATTGCAGAGCCAACGGCGCATCTTTAAATGCGATTGTCTGTCTAAAGTCACGATTTTTAATTTCTTCAAGCTGTATTTGCATTTGAAGTTGTTCTTTCGCCGCGTTAGCTTGTGATTCTTGACGTTGTCTCCAACGTTGTTTAATTTCTTCCTTGCTCGGTATATCTGACAAATCAAGTATAACATCGAAGGCTATATCGCCTGGAATACCTAACTTGCTTATTCCGTCAATCAACGTCCACAACTGCGCTTGTCTTTGTGTTGCACTTGCCGTAACGTCTGAAATTACAATGTCAAATTCGCCCTGCGATAAATCATTCAAAGTTTTAAAAACTGTACCTGCTATTGGGTCTTGTTCCATTACTTGCTGATTTACCGTCACGAACTGTTGACCGTTTACACCTTCAATTCGATAAACTTTTTCTGTGTTATAAAATTGTGGAATTACTCCTGCGTAACCACGCTTGCCCCAAAGTAACCTTGCTATTTTCTTTTTTGCAGTTCTCAAATTGTCGAAGATAACCGCCACGTGTGTCGCAGATTGACGTTGCTTTAATTCAATGGCGCGTCCGCTTGCCGCCGACGGAATGTCAGTACCTAACATAGCCTCATTTATTCCACTGATAGAATTTAAATCCGCCGTCGCTTGAGTTTCTGCCTGAGCTAAACCTGCTGGAAATTGTCCAATTTGCCGTTCAACAATTCTAGGTGCACCGTTGCTGAAAGTGCCTACTTGTACGCGCTGATAATGTCCTGGAATGTTGCCTTTTTTCTGGAACTCGGCGAATTGTTTCTCGTCCATAGCTCCTTCCTCGATAAATCCTCCCCCGTTGCCAGTCGTATTAAGTACGTGCAAAAGTTGAATTTTAATGTGCTCTATTTTTTGAATTCCAAATTTTTTTATTTACAATATCCGAAATAGTTGACCTAGTGACACCGAACATTTCCGCTAATGCCTTTCCGCCAAAATTTGGATCGCAAGGAATATAATTCTTAAGTATAAAGTCAACCTTCTCTTCGTCCAATTTTGCAGCAGGATTTGTCGAGCCTGGCATACCTTTCTTTCGCCCACTTTTAAACGCATAAAATTCATTTTCGCTGTACGTAACCCATTCAAGCTCATCTACCGTACAAGTTGCGGGATTTGAATTTTTATGATGAACTAAAGGCTTATTTTCTGGATTTGGAATAAATGCCCGTGCTGCTAAAATGTGAACGCCAAAAAATTTTGTAACTCCATTTTTGTACAAACTTAAGCAAGGATAGCCTTTTTCATTGATTCTTGCTTTCATAATACGTCCGCCTTGCCAGCGAAGACTTTTAACCCTCAAAAAATTGCTAACTTGGTAAAATCCTTCATAACCAGGAATATCTTTCCAAATTTCACCAATCAAATTTTTAGATTCGCCAGTTACATCAGCAAATTTTTTCTGCAAATTTTCAAATTCCGACAAAATAGTTTGCGCCGCGTCCTGTACTATTGGCGTGAAAGTATGAAGATTTGCCAACAAAATTTTTTTAGCTTCTTCCGTCAACATAAAAATCGCTCCTTCGCGTTTGACAAAACACATTGGAACGATTAAAATTAAAAATGGTTAAACGCCCCGATGTGTAAGTTTAATTGAACGTTTAAATCTTAACACTAACGAGGCGTTTAGTCAATTTCTGGATAAAAATAAAAATGCGGCGAACAATTCAAGTTCAGCCGCTATTTTTTTGAACGGTCAACTGCTTCACGAAACCATTTGCGATATAAGCCTATACCTTGTCTTTCATAAAATGGATCATTATGCGGTATAAGTGCTTTTTCAACTTCCACAATTCCACAGTCTTAACCTATATGATTTTTCGTCCTAATCCTCAACTTGTAATTTGTATCTATTTTACTACAAGCACTTGCTAAGCTATTCTCAAAACTTTGTACCGTACTCAATTCATCAACCGTAAACGACGTTTTAACACTACTTATAAAATTTCTACTTATTCCAATGGTGTTTTCAGAATCATAGCTTGTTCGTTGAACTCCTGCTGATACGATTTTAAATTTATAATCAACCTTCAAGCCGTCAATCAAAGTTTTCACATTTGCAGGAAATTTTTCAGTGTCACTATCCCATAAGCTATCTTCACAAACCGCAGTAACATTTACATCATAACTCATCTTTATCCCTCCAAATAAAAAATGCGCTGGCTAAGCGCTAATTCAATACGTCCACGCCGATGTTTCAATTTCTTTTCGGTAACCGTCTAATTTTCTCGGCGGCGTTGCTTTAAGCGGCGCGAATGGTCTTGACATACACGCATAAACTATTGCGTCTGCTAAATGATCCTCTCCATTTGTATCATAAGTTTCTGGATTATGTGTGTCGTGTCCTAACATTGGGATTGTCCGCGCTGTATGTACACACGTCGTAAAAAATCTTATCGCGGGTACAAATTCTCCTGTGGAAGTTTTATTTCCAATTAGCCGTTGCTTAAAAGCGTTAGCACCTTCCACGCGACCTTTTGAACTTTTGCTGAACAATGCCAAATTCGCCTTTGCCAGTTCAACGTTTATTGCCTCTGCTATCGTAACGCCCGTTACTCCGTTTCTAGCCCAACACGCTGAATCTAAATATCCTGCTACAACATTTTCATCCCGCCTTTCAAGTGACACAATTTTTTTGCCAAGTTCCTGTGCTGTTTCACCTGTTCCAACGTTAGCTTTTCCGCCATAACCGTACAATTCACGATAACACCATAAATTACCGTCATAATCAATCGCAAACCACAGCACCGCGTAAGGCTTAGCAATCCCAAAATCAGCGGCACGGATTTTTTTCCATTCGCGCGGAATTGCAAACGGTTTAACTA